>NZ_JRAR01000001.1:0-130313 GCF_000768935.1 Porphyromonas sp. COT-290 OH860
AAGGGTCTGTGTCAAAATTTGATTTTGGCGCAGACCCTTTTAAGTTTAAGGTATATGAGGACACACAAAACGCCTTCTAGTATCAAGGCTTGCCGACGGACTCGCTAGACCTGCTCAGCACTTCTCAGGCCTTCTGCGATGGCCTGTTGTAGAGCTTGTGCCTTGGGGCTATCTGGGTACCTGTCGATGATCTGCTTAGCCGTTCGCACCCGACTGAGCGAATAGCCCAGTATCGTATTGCCCAAGAGTATACCCTCGGCGTAGTCCAGCTCGTAGACAGCCGGATACTGCTCAGCCAAGTGACGCTTGAGCTCCATGCCCTCTTTGTAGGCAGCGATTGCCTCGGTATATTGGCGCTGGCGGTGGTAGAGTAGGGCTAGGTTGATCAAGAGCATCGCTATGGCGGGGCGATAGGACTCGGGGCGCTGTGTCACGAGCTCTCGGTAGATTCCTATAGCCTCTTCATAGTGAGCTTGGGCGGCAGCAAGCTCATCCGTCTTCATCAGCAAGGCACCTAGGTTATTGAGCGTGATAGCGATGCTTGGCAGGTACACCAGTGGCTTCTGTAGAGCCAGCTTACGCTTGATTTGTAGCGACTGCTCGTAGTACCCCCTCGCCTGCTGTAGTTGCCCCATCTTCTTGAGTAGTATGGCCAAATTATTTAGCGTCAGAGCTATGCTCGGCAGATAGGCTTGTGGGTTCTCCTGCGAGAGGTTGCGCTTGATTTCTAGTGCTTCCTCGTAGTAGCGCTTGGCTTCTTCCAGACGGTCCTCTTTCTTGAGCTGTATGGCTACATTGTTGAGTGCACTGGCCAGATGTGGCTGATAGACATGAGGAGCCTGCCTGGCGAGCTGTCGGTACAGTCGCAGCGCCTCAGAATAGTACTGCTTGGTTCGCTTATGATCGTTGGCGTCGTTGTATAGATTGCCTAGGTTATTGAGCACCATAGCCACATTGGGCTGATACTCTCTGGGCAAGTATTTGGCTAGCTGTCTGTACATCCTAAGGGCACCGCTATAGTATCTCTGAGCTGAATCTATCTTGCCATTTTTCTGAAATATCAACCCTAGTTGGTTAAGCGTGGCAGCGATATATGGCTTGTAGACTCTCGGGTTGCGTTTGCTGAGTTTGCGGTACAGCTCTAGAGCCTCTTGGTAGTGTCCCATAGCTCTCCCCTCCTCGCCCAAGGAGTGTAGTAGATCTGCGAACTCGTAGTGGTGCATGGCGCTTGGGGCGAGCTTGAGTAGACGCTCATAGAAGGTACATGCCTCATCGAAGGCGAGCTTGACCAGTGCAGACTCGATGAATACCTTGAGCACATCAACCTCCTCCTCTCCTTGTCTGACCTTGTACTCCTCGTAGACCTCGGTAAGGCTCGCCGAGCTCTCCTCGGTGATAACCCTCTGTATGGCTTGTAGTGTCCCAGCCAGTAGCCGATTGCCTTGGCTATGCAGCAGGTCAATCTCCTTCTGCATATCCTTGGAGTAGGAGAATAGGTACTTGGTGAAGGACATAAGGAGTTTCTCCACGACGGGTGATATAGCGCCCTGATGCCCGAGTTCTCTGATCGCCTGATTGGTTGCCTCTACACCCGAGCGGAAGGGGAGAGTTTCCAGACACGAGTCTACCTTGCGTGGGTCTATACCTAGCCCCTCGGTGATGTTGAGCAGCTCGCTGATGCCCATCTGTATCTGCTCTAGCTGCTGTTGGTTCTCCTTGCGGCTGATGTAGTTGAAAGCAACTTGCTCTTGGGCAAGGTTCTGATTAAACTGATCCATGAGCTTGCCTTGCTCAGACATGGCTGCGGTGGTACTGTCGGGCGACTGGAGGTACTCGTCGAGCCTCTGGCGCAGCTTGAGCTCCTCTGGCGAATCGGCATCTAGATTGGCCAAAGTCTTGTCTATAGCTTGCCCTAACTGCTTCATGGGGCGATTGGTAAAACCTCTGTGTATCTCACAGCCCACCCAAACGATCATGCTGGAGATAATACTGAGTATGATATTGGTGCAATAGCTTTTGCACTTGGAGAGGGTTACAGTCCTTTTGAGTAAATCCGTGTACTTAGATAAGTTTCTGTGATTAAACCGCTTCTTGGTAAATGCTTTCAGGCTTCTAATACAGCGGTATTTGTGTAGACTAGGCATAAATACAACTCTAATGTAAGTGAAAGTATAAGGAAAATCAGATTGCAAATTTAAGCAAAAAAGTCAGATTTTTTGCCATTTCGCCTATTAGCCACAAGATATATAGCTGGCAGATAGGGGATAAACGGGTGTTGTTGATCTAAGTTTCTGTTAAGGTATGTAAAGGATTTATGCTCGGATTTTGGGGAATGGGGTAGTAGTTTGTAAAGGGCGCCAGAGGGGCTGGGAAAAATTGATGGGAAGATTTATTCGGATTGATGGGCTAATCTGTTGTGATGTGTCCATCAATCTGAAGAAATCAATGGGAAGAAACGCCCAGAAATGTGCCACAAAGGAGCAGAACACCTCCAGGAATGCATCTATAACCCTAGTTGATAACAAGTTAAAAGCATCTTCTGTAAGCGACGATCTCCACTTCTCTGGAGCCAAGGAGCCTAAACGCCACTGCGCTCAATCTAGAGCCTCCTAGAGCCCAAATACAAGACCTCCACTCTCGGAACCTAACCTNCTCCACTTCTCTGGAGCCAAGGAGCCTAAACGCCACTGCGCTCAATCTAGAGCCTCCTAGAGCCCAAATACAAGACCTCCACTCTCGGAACCTAACCTCCAGCAGATTGCATTCAATACACTATAAATGTAATCAGCAAATGTAAATTTTTGTTGTCCATATATTTCAGAGTAGTGGAGGTGGGTTAAGGAGAGAATTTATTACAGAAAAATGCTGATTGTGTATTTTATTCCATAATTGTTTCTATCTTTGCCTCTGTCATAGGTGATCAGTCGGTAGTCAATCGATTGGCTTAAAAGGGAACTACGGTGCAAGACCGGGACTGTCCCCCCAGCTGTAACTCCATTAGACACAATAGTTTTACATTCCGATGCCACTGCTTAGGCTTATTACAGACAAGCGGGAAGGCGTAAAACTAGGAGAAGTCAGAAGACCTGCCCATGACAAGCGATGTTTCCCACCTTGGGGTAGAGAGGTGACGAAGCGACCGAAATAAATTCAGACAAGACTAAAACTATTTTAGGCTCGTGCTCCGCTGTGCGTTGAGGGATATTGTACCTCGATGCAATATGCTGTTGTGGATACTTGTGCGTAGACTTTGAGTGCTATGCGAGATGCTGCGTCGGCAGACCTCGGGGCTCGTGCGTGCCAAACTTAACTATCGGAATTATTACTTAAACGTTTCACTGATAACCGTTAGACCGATATGATGACCAGAAAAGAGTACGAAGACAGCCTCAGGAAGATGAACCTGAATGTCTGGTTCATGGGTGAGAAAATCGACAATCCCGTAGACCACCCTATCATTCGCCCCTCTATGAACTCTGTGGGTATGACCTACGAACTGGCGCAGATGCCCGAGTATCAAGAGGTCATGACCGCAGTGTCGAACCTTACAGGCAAGCGTATCAACCGATTTTGTCACCTACACCAGAGCACCGAGGACCTCAAAAACAAGGTTAAGATGCAGCGCCTGCTAGGCCAGAAGACCGCATCGTGCTTCCAGCGCTGTGTAGGTATGGACGCCTTCAACGCCATTTACTCTACTACCTATGAGATGGACGAGGAGCTGGGCACTGAGTACCATAAGCGCTTTGTCGAGTATCTAAAGTATGTGCAGGACAATGACCTCGTGGTCGATGGAGCCATGACCGACCCCAAGGGGGATCGTGGACTCTCACCCTCGCAGCAAGAAGACCCCGATCTCTATCTACATATCGACGAGATACGTGAGGACGGGATTATCGTTTCGGGAGCGAAGGCGCATCAGACGGGTGCCGTCAATTCGCACGAACATCTCATCATGCCCACAATCGCCATGCGTGAGGAGGATGCCGACTATGCCGTGTCGTTTGCTTGCCCTAGCGACGCCGAGGGGATCCTCATGATCTACGGCCGACAGAGCTGCGACACACGCAAGAGTGAGGAGTATCACGACATCGACCCCGGTAATACTGAGTTTGGTGGCCACGAAGCACTTGTCGTTTTCGACCGAGTGTTTATTCCCAATGACCGTGTATTCATGTGCCGTGAGTATCAGTTCGCTGGCCTTATGGTAGAGCGATTCGCTGGTTACCATCGCCAGAGCTACGGAGGCTGTAAGGTCGGTGTGGGTGACGTGCTGATCGGTGCAGCTGCACTTGCTGCCGATTACAATGGCGTACCTAAGGCTACCCACATCAAGGACAAGATCATCGAGATGACGCACCTGAACGAAACCCTATACGCCTGTGGTATCGCCTGCTCGAGCGAGGGTAAGCCCATGAAAGCTGGCAACTACATGGTAGACCTGCTACTGGCTAACGTATGTAAGCAAAACATTACTCGCTTCCCTTACGAGATCGCACGCCTCGCCGAGGATATAGCAGGCGGTATCATGGTGACGATGCCTAGCGAGGCAGACCTACGCCACCCCGAGCTTGGCAAGGTAGTACGTAAGTATATGGTAGGAGCTAAGGGCAAAAACGTAGAGAACCGTATGCGCATACTACGCCTAATAGAGAATATCACACTGGGTACGGCAGCCGTGGGATACCGTACCGAGAGTATGCACGGAGCTGGCTCGCCTCAAGCACAGCGCATCATGATCGCTCGCCAGAGCGACCTAGAAGGCAAGAAGGAGCTAGCACGCAAGATCGCCAAGATAGACGTATCGCTAGATCAATAGAGATATGAATGCTTTGTCATTCAATACTGAGAACGTGAGTGAAGTGCTTAGCAAGAGGGTTCGCCCCCTCTTGCTTCAGCACGGAGGCGATCTAGAGCTCGTAGAAGTCAAGGGTAAGCTCATTCGGGTACGCTTCCTCGGTTCGTGTAGCTCTTGTCCTTCGCTCAACGACACTATGGAGCGTGTCGTCCAGAGCATCGTCCGTGAGGCTTTCGGCGACGATACCCTGCAAGTAGCCCTGCGGCAGGGCGTTAGCGAAGATTTGCTCCAGCAAGCCAAAGCAATCCTACGTCAGCGCAAACTCCAACCTTAGAACCAACCAAAACCTACGCTATGAACTGGACCGAAACCTACAAAGAGCGGCAGACAACAGCATCCGAGGCCGTTCGACACATCCGCAGTGGCGAGCGCATCGCTCTAGGGCATGCCGCAGCCGTACCACAGACGCTAGTCAAGGCACTCACGGAGCAGAAAGAAGCCTTCGAGGGTGTTGATATCTATCACATGCTTTGTCTCGGCCCGGGGGAGTATATGCTCCCAGAGATGGCCGGACACTTCCGCCATCGTACCAACTTCGTCGGAGCTAACTCTCGTACCGCAGTCGATGAGGCCCGTGCCGACTATTGCCCGATCTACTTCCACGAAGTGCCCAAGATGATGCGTGAGGGACTGCTACACATCGACGTCGCGATGATTCAGGTCTCCGAGCCCAATGCCGAGGGCTACTGTAGCTTCGGGATTTCCTGTGACTATACTAAGCCTGCCACAGAGCGTGCTCGTCTAGTCATTGCCGAGGTCAATAAGCAGATGCCTTTCGTCGGTGGCGATAACCTCATTCACGTCTCCAGACTAGACCATATCGTCCTCTGCGACTATCCACTCTACACCATTCCCAAGGCTAAGGCAGGCGAGGTGGAGCAAGCCATTGGGCGGCACTGTGCTAGCCTGATTCCCGACGGAGCGACGCTACAGCTGGGGATAGGAGCTATTCCCGATGCTGTATTGCTCTTCTTGGGCGACAAGAAAGATCTAGGCATCCACACCGAGATGTTCTCCGACGGGGTCGTGGAGCTCGTTCGCTCGGGCGTGATTACGGGTAAGAGCAAGAGCTTGCATCCGGGCAAGATGGTCTCTACCTTCCTCATGGGGAGCGAGGAACTCTATCGCTTCGTGGACAAGAACCCAGACGTTTGGCTCTACCCCGTAGACTACGTCAATAGCCCTGCAGTCATTGCCCAGAACGATCGTATGATCAGTATTAACAGCTGTATCGAAGTCGATCTGATGGGGCAGGTCGTAGCCGAGTCGATGGGAGATAAGCAGTTTAGCGGAGTGGGCGGACAGGTCGATTACGTCCGTGGAGCGTCAATGTCTCGTGGTGGCAAGAGCATCATCGCCATTCCCTCGACGGCTCGTGGGGGTAAGGCCTCGCGCATCGTGCCTCACCTAGCGACGGGTGCAGCCGTCACGACCTCGCGCAACGAAGTGGACTACATCGTCACCGAGTATGGTGTAGCGCACCTCAAGGGGCGTAGCCTGCGTGAGCGAGCCGAGGCACTAATTGCCATAGCACATCCCGACTTCAGGGCAGAGCTCCAAGAGTTTTATGATCAGAAGTTCAATAAATAGAGTAAAGTGATGCAACTATTCAAACTGAAAACTACAGTTCACGAGTTTGCCGACTTTAAGGCTTTCGCCGAAGCCTTCGCCCTCGGCGAGCGAGATCTCGTGATTACCAATGAGTTCCTCTACGAGCCTTTCATGAAGGCTTGCGGCCTGCCTTGCCACTTCGTCATGCAGGAGCACTACGGTATGGGAGAGCCTTCGGACGAAATGATGGATAAAATCCTCGGCGACCTCAAGGGCATTAGCTACGACAGAGTCATCGCGATTGGGGGTGGTACAGTCATCGATATTTCTAAGCTATTCGTCTTGGACGGACTGACCTCGGCGCTTGATGCTTTCGAACGCAAGATAGAGCTGAAGAAGGCGAAGAAACTGGTCATCGTACCTACCACTTGTGGTACTGGTAGCGAAGTAACGAATATCTCAATCGCCGAAATCAAGAGCAGACATACCAAAATGGGCTTGGCCGATGATGCAATCGTGGCTGATGATGCGGTAATAATACCCGAATTGCTTCGCGGCCTACCCTTCCGCTTCTATGCAGCCGCTTCGATCGACGCACTTATCCACGCTGTCGAGGCCTACGTGTCGCCCCGAGCCAATGCCTATTCGCACATCTTTAGCCTAGAGGCTATGCGCATCATCATAGGTGTCTTCCGCAAGATTGCGGGCAACCCTGAGGCTAGACATGAGTACGCTAGTGAGATGCTCACGGCTGCGAATATGGCAGGTATCGCCTTCGGCAATGTCGGTGTAGGGGCTGTACATGCGCTATCGTACCCTCTAGGAGGGAACTATCACGTGCCACACGGGGAGGCGAACTATCAGTTCTTCACGGCTGTGTTCAAGCTCTATCATCAGAAGAACCCCACTGGCTCGATCGTTGCCCTAGAGCAGAAGCTCGCCGAGCATCTAGAGTGCCAGCCTAACGAGGTCTACGAGGCACTCGATGCGCTACTCGGTCAGCTCATCGCACGCCGTCCGCTCCGTGAGTATGGTATGCAGGAGGAGGAATGCCGAGGCTTCGCCAAGGCTGTACTTGCCACTCAGCAACGTCTTTTGGCGAATAACTACGTTCCCTTCTCGGAGGACGAAATCGCTCAGATCTATACACAACTCTATTAGAAGCCTAAACAACCAAACCAATAACTAGCAATGGAAATCAAGGAAATGATCCGTCTAGCTCGTGAGGCTCAACGTGAGTTTCAAGCCAGACACAACCAAGAGTCGGTCGATCGTATCTGTCACGCAGCGGCCAAAGTGATCTATGACAACGCCGAGGTGCTGGCTCGTGAGTCGGTAGATGAAACTGGGATGGGCGTGTATGAAGACAAAGTAGCCAAGTGTAAGGGTAAGTCTAAGGGCGTTTGGTACAACCTCAAGGGCAAGAAGTCGGTCGGCATCATCAACATCGACGACCGTACGGGTATGATCGAGGTAGCCAAACCTATCGGCGTAGTGGGGAGTATCACCCCAACGACCAACCCAGTCGTAACGCCCATGAGCAATATCATCTTCGCTCTGAAGACCTGCAATGCTATCATCGTGGCTCCTCACCCTCGCAGTAAGCACTGTTCGGCTCACGCCGTACGCCTAATCAAGGAGGCGATCGCCCCATTCGGGGTGCCAGAGGCGATGATTCAGATCATTGAGGAGCCAAGCATCGAGAAGACTCAAGAGCTGATGAAGGCCGTCGATGTGGTTGTCGCTACGGGCGGTATGGATATGGTACGCTCGGCATACTCCTCGGGTAAGCCTTCGTTCGGGGTTGGTGCAGGCAATGTGCAGGTGATCGTAGACCGTAATATCGACTACCATGACGCAGCTAAGAAGATCATCGCAGGCAGAACTTTCGACAACGGCATCATTTGCTCGGGCGAACAGAGCGTGATCTATCACCAGGCCGATAAGGCCATCGTCTTCGATGCCTTCCGTGCTCATGGTGCGTATTTCTGCTCTGAGGAAGAGGGCGATCGTATCCGTCAGGCAATTTTCTCGGATGGGCACCTCGCCAAGGACATCGTTGGTCAGAGCGTTCAGTTCATCGCCAATAAGGCTGGTATCAGTATCCCCGAGGGCACTCGAGTGATCATGGTAGAGGCTCGTGGTGTGGGTGCCGAGGACGTCATCTGCAAGGAGAAGATGTGTCCCGTGATGTGTACACTCGCCTACGAACATTTCGAACAAGCTGTAGAGATCGCACGCACAAATCTAGCGAACGAAGGCAACGGACACACCGCAGCGATCCACTCAAACAATCAGGCGCATATCATTTTGGCAGGCTCGGAGCTAACGGTTTCGCGTATCGTAGTCAATGCTCCTAGTGCCACGACTGCTGGCGGACATATCCGCAATGGCCTAGCCGTAACCAACACCTTGGGCTGTGGCACTTGGGGGAATAACTCTATCTCAGAGAACTTCACCTACAAACACCTGCTCAATATCTCTCGCATCGCTCCACTCTCCGACAAGATCGTAGAGCCAACGGAGGAGGAAATGTGGCGCGTGTAGGGCTTGCTCTAGGGGAGTCATGCGAGAGGTAGGAGCAGAGAGCCTTAGAGCCTCTCGACTTCCCTAGACCAATAGCCTAAAAGTAGCTTTGAATTAACTATTCAACAACGATAATATATGGACTTTAGCAAGACCAAACAGGAAGAACTTTTCCTGCAAATGATCCGTGCCTTTGCTGAAAAGGAGGTAAAGCCCTTAGCTGCTGAGATCGATGCAGAGGAGCGTTTCCCCATCGAGACTGTACGTAAGATGGCTTCGCTCGGGATGATGGGGATTCCTTTCCCTACCAAGTACGGCGGAGCAGGCGCCAACAACCAGATCTACTCAATGGCGATCGAGGAACTCGCTCGGGTCTGCGCCACTACGGGCGTGGTGCTCTCAGCACACACATCGCTATGCTGCGCGCCAATCTATCAGTTCGGCACAGAGGAGCAGAAGATGAAGTATCTGCCTAAGCTCTGCTCTGGCGAATGGATTGGTGCCTTCGGATTGACCGAACCTAACGCAGGAACGGATGCTGCTGCTCAGCAGACTACGGCCGTTCCCGACGGAGATAACTACATCCTAAACGGGAATAAGATCTTCATCACCAATGCCGAATACGCCCATGTGTACATCATCTTTGCCATGACTGACAAGAGCCGTGGGACGAAGGGCATCACCGCTTTCATCGTTGAGAAGGATATGCCGGGCTTCACGGTCGGCAAGAAGGAGCTGAAGATGGGGATTCGTGGCTCGGCTACCTGCGAGCTCATCATGGAGGACTGCATTGTGCCCAAGGAGAATATGCTCGGCCTTGAGGGCGGAGGCTTCAAGGTAGCGATGCAGACGCTCGACGGCGGACGTATCGGTATCGCAGCTCAAGCTCTAGGCATTGCTCAGGGAGCACTAGACGAGACGGTCAAGTACACCAAGGAGCGCAAGCAGTTTGGCAAGTCGATCGCTCAGTTCCAGAACACACAGTTCCATCTGGCAGACCTCAAAACCGAGATCGAGGCAGCACGCCTCTTAGTACGTTCGGCTGCTTGGAAGAAAGATAATGGTGTGCCCTACTCGATGGATTCGGCTATGGCTAAGCTCTACGCCGCCGACGTCGCGGTCAAGATGACCAACAAGGCTGTCCAATTCCATGGTGGCTATGGCTACACCCGAGAGTATCCCATCGAGCGCATGATGCGCGATGCCAAGATTACGGAGATTTACGAAGGCACAAGCGAAGTGCAGCGCATCGTGATCGCTTCGCACTTACTTAAATAATGTACCGATATGAAGATAGTAGTTTGCATTAAGCAAGTCCCCGATACGACAGAGATTAAGATCGATCCCGTGAAGGGAACACTGATCCGCGACGGCGTGCCCAGCATCATGAACCCCGACGACAAGGGCGGCTTGGAGCAAGCCCTGCGCTTCAAGGATGAGTTCGGTGCGCACGTTACGGTCATCACGATGGGTCCTCCACAAGCCGAAGCCATACTGCGCGAAGCCTTCGCCATGGGTGTCGACGAAGCAATTCTCCTGAGCGACCGTAAGTTTGGCGGTTCGGATTCGCTCGCCACGTCCTACACGCTCGCCGCTGCGCTACGCAACCTAGAGTTTGACCTCCTGATCACTGGCCGACAAGCAATCGACGGAGATACCGCACAGGTAGGCCCTCAGATTGCCGAACACCTAGGTCTACCACAAGTAACCTACGTAGCAGATGCCAAGAAGATCGGTGAGCGAACCCTCGAGGTGCGCAAGGAAACGGAGACGGGCTACGAGATTCTTGAGGTTGATATGCCCTGCGTGCTGACGATCCTTGCCTCTGGCTACGAGCCTCGCTACATGAATGTGCGTGGGATTATGGAGACCTTCGACCGCCCCATCACGCTGTGGAGCAGCGAAGACATCACCGTCGATGAGCAGTTCATCGGGCTCAAAGGCTCACCCACTCGCGTCGGCAAGTCCTTCACCAAGGGTGCTAAGGCCAAGGGTGTGCTCTACGAAGATCTCACTGCCGAGGAGGCTGCGGACGTGATCCTAGAGAAACTCAAAGAAAAATTCATCATCTAATTCTTAGCTAGCTTATGAATATCCAAGATTATCAAGGCATATTGGTCTTTGCCGAGCAGCGTGAGGGCGTGATCAGCTCCGTCGCTTTCGAGCTACTCTCCAAGGCTCGTGAGCTGGCCGAGCAGAAGCCAATGACCGTAACCGCCCTCCTTATGGGCGAGGGCATTACGCCACTGGCGAGCGAACTGCACGCAGCTGGTGCAGATCACGTCATCCTTGTGGACGACCCAGCCTTAGGGCATTACCTAACGGAACCTTATACCCATGCCTTTCATCAGGTGATTATGGCCAAGAAGCCCGAGATCGTGATGCTAGGGGCTACGACAATCGGCCGAGATCTAGGCCCACGCCTCTCGGCTAGGCTGATGACGGGCTTGACTGCTGACTGCACGCAGCTCGATATGTCGCCCGATGGCCATCTGATGATGACCCGCCCTGCTTTCGGTGGTAACCTCTGTGCGACTATCCTGTGTAAGGAACATCGTCCACAGATCTCTACCGTTCGCCCCGGGGTGATGCGTCGTGCAGCAGCTGATCCTAGCCGCACTGGCACGACAGAGAGCTTCGCCGTAGCATTCTCTACAGAGGCCCCCAAGGTGCGCGTTAAGCAAGTGGTCAAGGCCGAGAAGCATCTTGTGGACATCACTGAGGCGAATATCCTCGTCTCTGGTGGTCGTGGTGTCGGCAGTCACGACGGCTTCGACAAGCTAAGAGCACTAGCGGACTGCATCAAGGCTGAGGTTTCGTCCTCTCGTGCCATGGTAGACGCTGGGCTGATTGGTCACGAACGCCAAGTAGGGCAGACGGGTAAGACAGTTCGCCCTGATGTGTACATCGCTTGTGGTATCTCGGGCGCGATCCAGCACCTAGCAGGTATGGAGGAGTCGGAGTACATCATTGCGATCAATAAGGATAAGTTCGCCCCAATCTTCGGAGTCGCTGATCTCGGCCTCGTGGGCGACCTGCACCAAATCCTCCCCGCCCTAACGAAAAAGCTCAGCCGATAACCCACGGCCGAGCTTGCGGTCTTTTGGCAATAATTAATCGTCCTTGTGGAATTATACTGAATTCTGCGAGGACGATATTTTATTTACCCTTGTAATTGTCTAACCAATTAATTACCATATTTATGTTTAAGAAAGGATCAACGGGGACACGCATTATTAATGTGAGAAATCTAACGAAAGAACAAGAGGAGCAAATCCTCACTTACTTACAAGGATTAGTTTACGCTTGGTGTAATACTCAATCTGATAGCTGGTTTTCTGCTCGTGACTTTTTGGGAGGGAAAAACTACTATTGGCAGGGTACTCCGATGATTGTCTTGTACGACTTGTTTGAGGACGAAAAGCTGGCGGGACAAGCGGCTGGAAAACTTCTGAAGAAGGCGATAAGTAGGGATAAACGAGAATTTGAAACACGTCAAGCATATCAATGTAGACAGTATCGTTGGACTGGGAACTAAATATAATACAAGTCTGCTTCCACCTCTTCTGTACACAGAAGAAGCTAAAACTAAAATGAGGAGGAAATCTAGGTTGTAGATTTCCTCCTCATTTTAGTTTTGTTGACTATCTCCATTGGTAGTAGCGGACCCAGTCGATGTGCATCTCTACGGGTTTGTCGAGGCCTCTCACTTCGCCGACCCATTGTCCGCCGAGCTGCATATCAATCAGCAGGAAGAAATCCTTGCCGAAAGGGAATTGCCCCTTATTCTCTAGCCCCTTAATTCGAGGGTAGCTAAGCGTTAGCTGTCCATTGACGAAGAAGCGTAGCTTGTCGGTGTGGATCTCCACCGCATAGACATTGTAGTCGTCGGGCTTGATAGGAGCCGTCGTCGTAGGTACTGGATCTTTGATTTTGAGATGCCATGTGTAGTTGGTGTGTAGTGTCTGATGTACAAAGCTGTCGAAGTTGAGCCGCTCCATGATGTCGATCTCTCCACCCTTGGGCCATTCGCCCTTGTGTGGCATCATCCAGATCGCAGGCCAAGCCCCTTGTGCCGCTTGTAGCTTGCAGCGCACCTCAATGCGCCCGAGGTCGAAGCGTCTTTTGCCTCGTGTGTAGACCCCTCCCGTGAGGTGCTGCGATGGGTCTTCTGGGAGCACATCATTGCGCCGCCCTCGTAGAATCATTACGCCGTCCTTGATGTCGAATAGGCTCTCGTGGTCGCTCATCGTATTGCACCAATCGGGTTTGCCTCGTGGAATTTTCGTCCAGTCGCCGGTTGCGAAAATATCCGAGCGGTCAAATTCGTCTGCCCACACCAGTTGCCACCCTTGGGGCTTGGGCACTTCGGGCTCCCTTTTGTGCTTGGACGAACAAGATGCGATGCCGAGTGATACTAGGAGTGTGGCGATGCCTAGCTTGACGCTTTGGTAGAGGTTCATAGGTCTAAGTATGATATTTGGATTGAACTATCTATCACAAAAATAATACAATTGCTGGCTCGGAGTGCCTTTGCGCCTCGTAGCGTAGACAGATCCTTGGGTAAAGCGGTCGAGATTGCCCTCTAGACCGAATATGTATGCTCCCATTAGCCTAGAAAATTGATGTCTGTTTGTCTTCTTTTTAGTTAAGTAATGTTAATGATTTTTGGAGGAATTTGATAGAATGGCCTAGTAGTTCATAAAGGTCAATGGAGTAGTTGGTGAAAATTGGAGGGCAGATTGATTCGGATTGATGGGCTAATCCGCAGAGGTGTGTCCACTAATCTTGAGAGATTGAAGGGAAGAAATGCTCAGAAATGTGGGACTGGCATGGCAAACCGCCTCTGAAATGATTTTATTAATGTGGTTATTAGGTGATTGCAAAAGGTGCGTTTTAAGCGGTTGTTTTCATTTGGCTGGGGAGAAGTGCCAAAACGAGGTCAAACTTAATCTAGAGCCCGCTAAGGGCTAAATACGCAGTCTGCTGTTTTGCTCCCCTCTAACCTTGGGAGAACCTCGTTAGGGGCTCAAATGTCTACTGGAGTGTAAATGTTTGATAAAACAATATGAGGGGTTGTTTGTAGAGCTGCCACTACTTTGTCTAGACCTCAAAATCAGACACGAGGCAGCTCATACCCCTGCCTCGTGCAGGTGAGGCTGATTGGAGGCAGATGTTATTAGGGAATAAATCCTTATCTTTGTGGCGTTTTTCGATTGACTCGAAGCATCGGCAGGGCGTGAGCTCTGTGTCGTGTGATGGGAAATTAGGAAAGCTAATTTTGAGTAACACTAATTAAAGTAAAAGACAAGAATGAAGACATTCAAGCTCGAGGGTGCGCTACGTAGCGACCTCGGTAAGAAGGCCTCTAAGGCTCTTCGTGGTAGTGAGAGTATCCCTGCGGTGCTCTATGGTGGTAAGGAAGTAACTCACTTCACTGTAACTCAGGAAGCCGTGCGTAACCTGATCTACTCTCCAGAGATTTTTGCAATAGATCTAGTGATCGATGGTAAGGAAGTTAAGGCCGTCCTCAAGGATATCCAGTTCCACCCAGTTACAGATGCTATTCTTCACCTAGACTTCCTCGAAGTTGATAATGTGAAGCCAGTAGTCATCGAAGTGCCTGTTGTCCTCACTGGTCACGCCGAGGGTGTGAAGGCAGGGGGTAAGCTCAGCCTTGAGATGCGTAAGCTAAAGGTTAAGGCTATCTACACAGAGATCCCAGAGAAGCTATTTATCGATGTAACTAACCTTGGTCTAGGTAAGACTATTCAGGTGGGTGCGCTTAGCTTCGACGGTCTTGAGCTCATGAACGCCAAGAATGCTGTAGTATGTGCTGTGAAGCTGACTCGTGCGGCTCGTGGTGCTATGGCCAAGAGTGGCAAGTAATCCCTCAGAGGTTAGCATAAACCAAGAAATAAGCTGGGCTATGTCGGAGCAAGTGCTTCGATGTAGCCCAGCTTCGTTGTGTAGGTGCTCTCTGTTGTGCAGGTGCAGGAGAGGTTGCTTATGCCAATCTGGCGAGCAATCCGAGGGGCAAGGGCTGGTTTTTTTGCTTCGCTTATTGGGGTGCTGTGAGTGCTTCGTAAGGTGTTGGAAACAAAGTTTTTGGCGCCAACTCTTGTTAGTCCAGATTTTATTCGTAAATTTGTACGCTTTTTATGCTCCGAGTTGTGTGTTTCACTGTCGCACAGAGCGGGTTATGGGAAGCAAGAGATCATAAATCCAATTTTAAATATTGTACGGGCGTTCCGTATCAATTTAATTTTTTATTCAAATGACAGATCCTATAGCGGATTATCTGACGCGCCTGCGTAACGCAGTGAAGGCTGGCCACAGAGTGGTTGAGATCCCAGCGTCTAATCTAAAGAAAGAGATCACTAAGATCCTTTTCGACAAGGGCTACATTCTGAACTACAAGTTCATCGAAGAAGGCCCACAGGGTAGCATCAAGGTGGCACTCAAGTACGACCGTACTGGCCGCGTGAATGCATTGAAGGCTCTCAAGCGTGTGTCACGTCCGGGTCTTCGTAAGTATGTTGGGTATCGTGATATGCCACGAGTGCTCAATGGTTTGGGTATCGCTATTCTCTCTACTAGCCGTGGAGTGATGACCGACAAGGAGGCTCGTGTGCTCAAGGTTGGTGGCGAAGTACTATGTTACATCTATTAATAGTAGGAGGTACAAGCAATGTCAAGAATTGGTAAGTTGCCTATCAGCATCCCTGCTGGCGTTACTGTGTCTCAGAATGAAGGTGTAGTAACAGTAAAGGGACCAAAGGGTGAGCTCAAGCAGAGCGTAGACCCACGCATCGTAGTAAAGATCGAGGGAGATACAGTAGTGGTAGAGCGTCAGAGCGAGGAGCGTCAGGATCGCTCTATGCATGGTCTGTACCGCGCCCTCATCAATAATATGGTTACTGGTGTATCTCAGGGCTTCACGAAGACTCTTGAGCTAGTAGGTGTGGGTTACCGTGCCTCCAATCAGGGTCAGATCCTCGAGCTATCACTCGGTTTCACGCACAACGTATATCTACAGCTCCCTGCTGAGATCAAGGTAGAAACGAAGAGTGAGCGTAACAAGAACCCTCTTATCATCCTAGAGAGCGCAGACAAGCAGCTTCTCGGTCAGGTTTGCACGAAGATCCGTTCTTTCCGTATGCCTGAGCCATATAAGGGTAAGGGTATCAAGTTCGAGGGTGAGGTTATCCGTCGTAAGTCTGGTAAGTCAGCTGGTAAGTAAGCTCAAAAACTCAAGTAATCATGGTTAAGAAAGAAAATAGAAGACTAAAGATTAAGGCCCGTATCCGCGGTAAGATCAGTGGGACGGCAGAGCGTCCACGCCTAACAGTTTTCCGTAGCAATAAGCAGATCTATGCACAGGTGATCGATGATATCTCTGGTCGCACGCTTGCTAGCGCATCTTCACTCAAGCTGGATGTCGCAGAGAAGACAAAGAAGGAGGTCGCTGCTCTAGTTGGGGCAGAGGTAGCTAAGGCTGCTCTGGCTGCTAACATAGAGTCTGTAGTGTTTGACCGTAACGGATACCTCTACCACGGTCGTGTAAAAGAACTGGCTGAAGCCGCTCGTGCCGCAGGTCTTAAATTTTAATCTCAAATGGCAAGAATGGAAAATCGCGTTAAGTCGACTAACGACTTAGAACTAAAAGATAGATTGGTTGCCATCAACCGTGTAACCAAGGTAACCAAGGGTGGACGTACGTTCACATTCTCGGCTATCGTAGTAGTAGGTAACGAAGATGGTATCGTAGGTTGGGGGCTCGGTAAGGCAGGCGAAGTAACTGCTGCTATTGCCAAGGGCGTAGAGGCTGCCAAGAAGAACCTAGTGCGTGTGCCTGTACACAAGGGTACTATCCCTCACGAGCAGAGTGCTGCCTTCGGTGGAGCTCGTGTGTTCCTCAAGCCAGCTAGTGCGGGTACTGGGGTTAAGGCCGGTGGTGCTATGCGTGCCGTGCTCGAGAGTGTAGGTGTGCATGACGTGCTTGCCAAGAGTAAGGGTTCGTCTAACCCACACAACCTAGTGAAGGCTACGATCGAGGCTCTAAGCGAAATGCGTGATCCTCTGACGGTGGCTCGTCATCGTGGAGTGTCGGTAGAGAAGGTGTTCAAGGGTTAGTAATTAAATTAGGAAAGGAGATCAAACAATGGCAAAGATTAAGATCCAACAGGTTCGCAGCCGCATCAAGTGTCCTAAGGTACAGAAGCTAACGCTAGATGCACTAGGCCTCAAGAAAATGAATCAGGTTGTAGAGCACGAAGCTACTCCTCAGATTCTGGGAATGGTAAGTGCTGTCAAGCACCTCGTTCGCATCGTAGAATAATAAACGCTAAAGAGCTTACAAGATATGAATCTATCAAGTTTGAAGCCTGCAGAAGGCTCTATCAAGACGCGTAAAAGAATTGGCCGTGGACCCGGTAGCGGTCTAGGTGGCACTTCTACCCGTGGTCACAAGGGTGCTAAGAGTCGCTCAGGTTATTCAAAGAAGGTTGGTTTCGAGGGTGGTCAAATGCCTATTCAGCGTCGTCTGCCTAAGTTCGGTTTCAAGAACATCAACCGTGTAGAGTACTCACCAATCAACCTATCTACCCTTCAGGCTCTGGCCGAGAGCAAGGGTCTACAGACGATCTGCAAAGAGGAGCTAGCCAAGGCTGGTCTTATCTCTGGCAAGGAGCTCGTCAAGATCTTGGGTAATGGTGAGCTCAAGGCAAAGCTAGAAGTTAAGGCAGATGCTTTCTCCAAGAGCGCCGAGGCTGCTATCATCGCAGCAGGTGGCTCTGTTGTAAAACTCTAGGCTTATGCGGTTCATCGAGACATTAAAAAACATCTGGGCGGTCGAGGAGCTACGTCAGCGTATCCTCGCCACAGTGTTTTTTGTGATCATATATCGTTTGGGTTCATTTATTGTGATCCCCGGTATAGACCCAGCTCAGCTTAGCTCGTTGAAGGAACAGACTTCGACGGGTCTGCTGGCTCTGATGGACATGTTCTCTGGAGGTGCATTCTCCAACGCCTCGATCTTCGCCATGGGTATCATGCCCTATATCTCGGCGTCGATCGTGATGCAACTTGCTGCCATCGTGGTGCCTTCTATGCAGAAGCTCCAGCGCGAGGGAGAGAGTGGTCGTCGTAAGATTGATCAGTGGACACGCTATCTAACCGTGCTGTTGCTTATGGTACAGGGACCTATGTTCCTGATGAACCTAGACGCTCAGCTACGTGAGGTAGGTAGTGCTGTGCCCGAGGGCTGGTGGTTTACTATATCATCGGTACTCATCATGGCTGCAGGTAGTATGTTTGTGCTTTGGCTCGGTGAGCGTATCACGGATAAGGGGCTTGGCAATGGTGTGTCGATCATCATCATGATCGGTATCATTGCTCGTCTGCCACACGCTTTCTTCGGCGAGTTTATGGCTCGTCTAGGTGCAGCTGCTGGTGGTATGGTTATGTTCCTCTTTGAGATCGTTTTCCTATTGCTCGTGATCGCAGGTGCTATCATGCTTGTACAGGGTGCACGCCGTGTGCCAGTGCAGTATGCCAAGCGCATCGTGGGCAACAAGCAGTATGGTGGCGCACGTCAGTATATCCCTCTCAAGGTGAATGCTGCCAATGTGATGCCTATCATCTTTGCACAGGCTATTATGTTTATCCCTGTGTCTGTCCTCACCTTCATGGGAGTAGGGGAGAATAGTGCGTTTGTTCGCTCGATGTCGGATATGACAGGTGTTTGGTACAACGTAGTCTTCGGGCTACTGATCCTCGTATTTACCTATTTCTATACGGCTATCACGATCAACCCTGCACAGATTGCTGACGACCTAAAGCGCAATGGGGGCTTCATTCCCGGCATTAAGCCCGGTAAGCCTACGAAGGAATATCTAGATGCTATTATGGACCGCATCACATTACCCGGTGCGATCTTCTTGGCTGTCGTAGCTATTCTTCCTGCCTTTGCTCAACTTTTGGGCATCAAACAAGATTTTGCTCAGTTCTTCGGCGGCACTTCGCTGCTCATTCTCGTGGGTGTAGTGCTGGATACCCTCCAGCAGATCGAGAGTCATCTCTTGATGCGTCACTACGATGGGCTACTCAAGAGTGGTCGCATTAAGGGAAGAACAGGTTCGGTAGCGGCTTACTAAAGTATGATTTACTTAAAGACAGACGAAGAAATAGAGCTGATGCGTCGGGCTAACCTACTGGTGGGGCGTACCCTCGCCGAGGTAGCTAAGCTTATCGCCCCCGGTGTAACGACCAAAGATCTAGACAAACGTGCCGAGGAGTTTATTCGTGATAACGGAGCGACTCCTGCCTTTCTTGGCTATCACGGCTTCCCCGGTAGCCTCTGTACCTCGGTTAATGATCATGTGGTACACGGCATTCCCTCCGACAAGGTGGTGCTCCAAGAGGGCGACATCGTTTCGGTGGACTGTGGAACTAAGCTAGACGGATACACGGGTGACTCCGCCTACACCTTCGCAGTGGGTGAGATCTCCGACGAAGTGCGAGCATTGCTCCGCACGACCAAGGAATCACTCTATGTAGGGATCGAACAGGCGGTAGCTGGCAAGCGTGTGGGAGATATTGGCCATGCCGTACAGCAGTACTGCGAGGCCAGAGGTTACCACGTAGTGCGTGAGCTGGTGGGGCATGGCATCGGCCAGAGTATGCACGAGGCTCCCGAGGTGCCCAACTATGGGCGTCGCGGGACAGGACCAGAGCTCCGCTCGGGTATGTGCATCTGCATCGAGCCAATGATCAACATTGGCAGCAAGAATGTGACTTTCGAGCGTGACGGATGGACGGTTCGCACCAAGACCCGTAAGCCATCGGCGCACTTCGAGCACTGTGTCGCCATTCGAGAAGGAAAGGCTGATATACTCTCTTCGTTCGAGTTTATAAGTGAAGTATTAGGAGATCGAGAATTTTAGAAATTATGTCGAAACAAGCTGCAATCGAACAGGATGGAGTCATCCTAGAAGCTTTGTCCAACGCCATGTTTAAGGTGGAGCTAGAGAACGGACATATCATCACAGCCCATATCTCGGGTAAGATGCGTATGCACTACATCAAGATCCTCCCCGGCGATAAGGTAAAAGTAGAGATGTCTCCGTATGACCTAAGCAAGGGCAGAATATCCTTTAGATACAAATAAGTTATATATAGAAGATATGAAAGTAAGAGCATCTTTGAAGAAGCGTACCCCAGACTGCAAGATCGTACGTCGCAAGGGACGCCTGTACGTGATCAACAAGAAAAACCCTAAGTTCAAACAGCGTCAGGGTTAGTAAATCGTCATTACACAAACTAATAAATAAGTATGGCTATAAGAATTGTCGGCGTTGACCTGCCGCAAAACAAACGAGGAGAAATTGCCTTGACCTACATCTTCGGCCTCGGTCGTAGTAGCGCAGCCAAGATTCTTGATGCTGCTGGTGTAGATCGCAACATCAAGGTAAAAGACTGGACTGATGATCAAGCTGCTGCTATCCGTGAGGCTATCGCTGCTGGATATAAGGTAGAGGGTGATCTTCGCAGTGAGATCTCTCTAAACATCAAGCGTCTTATGGACATCGGTTGCTACCGTGGTGTCCGCCACCGTATCGGCTTGCCACTACGTGGTCAGAGCACTAAGAATAACGCTCGCACACGCAAGGGTAAGAAGAAGACAGTTGCAAACAAGAAGAAAGCTACTAAATAATAAAGGTTGATATGGCAAAGAAAACAGTCGCAAAGAAGAAGGTAGTACGCGTAGATGCGGTGGGCCAGGCTCACATCCACTCTTCTTTTAATAACATCATCATATCCCTTGCCAACAGCGATGGTCAAGTGATCAGCTGGTCTAGCGCAGGTAAGATGGGTTTCCGTAGCTCGAAGAAGAACACGCCTTATGCAGCTCAGATGGCTGCTCAGGATTGTGCCAAGGTTGCTTACGACCTAGGTCTTCGCAAGGTTAAGGTTTACGTTAAGGGTCCCGGTAATGGCCGTGAGTCTGCTATCCGTACGATTCACGGAGCAGGTATCGAGGTTCTTGAGATCATCGACGTGACGCCAATGCCTCACAACGGTTGTCGCCCTCCAAAGAGAAGAAAAGTGTAATACACGCTTAGTCGCAAGAAGTAAGTATTATATAATTCAACGATGCCGATGAGATAGATTGAGCTCAAGGTCAAAAGACGGAGGATACATCAGGCTGGAGATTTGGTGAATAGATTGGCTATACTTTCATATTTCTATCCTCTCCTCATAACCGGTCGCGGCTGCACCGCTCTGGCTCTCTCCGCACAAATACTGAGCTCGTCCTCTCTCTCGAGGCGCTAAACAAGAAAGAATAAAATGGCAAGATATACAGGCCCAAAATCAAAAATCGCACGTAAGCTGGGCGCGCCCATCTTCGGTGCTGACAAGGTGCTGACGAAGAAGAACTATCCTCCCGGACAGCACGGAAACAACCGCCGTCGTAAGACGAGCGAATATGGCATTCAGCTCAAGGAGAAGCAAAAGGCTAAGTACACTTACGGTGTACTTGAGAAGCAGTTCCGCAACCTCTTCGACAAGGCTCAGCGCACTAAGGGCGTAACAGGTGAGATCCTACTACAGCTCCTTGAGAGCCGTCTAGACAATGTAGTGTTCCGCCTTGGTATCGCTCGCACTCGTGCAGCTGCTCGTCAGCTTGTTTCACACTGCCACATCGTAGTAGATGGTCAGGTTGTGAACATCCCTTCGTACACCCTCAAACCCGGTCAGGTAGTAGGTGTGCGTGAGCGCAGCAAGAGCTTGGAGGTGATCGAGAACTCTCTTACAGGCTTCAACCACAGCAAGTATCCTTGGCTCGAATGGGACAACAGAAGCAAGAGCGGTAAGTTCCTTCACACTCCCGAGCGTGCTGATATTCCAGAAGAAATCAAGGAGCAGTTGATCGTAGAATTGTATTCTAAGTAATCATAATCCTATATAGTTCACATGGCAATATTAGCATTTCAGAAGCCCGAAAACGTAATCATGATGGAGGCGACCGGCTCATTCGCTAAGTTTGAGTTCCGCCCTCTCGAGCCGGGCTATGGTATTACGATCGGTAATGCCCTGCGTCGTATACTCCTTTCCTCACTCGAAGGCTACGCCATCTCGTCCATTCGGATCGAGGGCGTAAATCATGAATTTGCTACTATTCCGGGTGTCTTGGAGGATGTTACTAATATCATTCTTAACCTAAAGCAAGTTCGCTTCAAACCCCTAGTTAAGGACGCTACAGAGGAAACGATCTCTCTAGTGATCTCTGGCAAGGATAAGTTTGAGGCTGGCGATATGAACGCTAAGCTCTCTTCGTTTGAGGTGCTGAACCCCGAGCTTGTGATCTGCCAGATCGATCCAGAGTATTCGCTCTCTATCGAGCTGACGATCAATAAGGGTCGTGGCTACGTGCCAGCAGACGAGAAGCATATGCAGGTAGATGAGCTCCAGAGCATCGCTATTGACTCTATCTACACTCCTATCCGCAACGTTAAGTACTTCACCGAAAACTATCGTGTGGAGCAGAAGACTGACTACGAGAAGCTAATCCTAGAGATTACTACCGATGGTAGCATTCATCCACAGGACGCTCTCAAGGAGTCTGCCCGCATCCTGATAGAACACTTCTGCCTATTCTCAGATGAGAAGATCGAGGTAGAGGAGGTTGTTTTCGAGCCAAGTGAAGAGTTCGACTCAGATGCACTACACATGCGTCAGCTCCTCAAGAGCACTCTCGATGAGCTAGACCTATCTGTACGTGCCAAGAACTGTCTGCAGGCTGCTAACGTACTTACCCTTGGCGAACTTGTAGGGTATCAGAGAAATGATCTGATGAAGTTCCGCAATTTCGGTAAGAAGTCCCTCACAGAGCTTGATGAGCTCCTAGAGCGTCTTCACCTGACTTTCGGAATGGATGTTAGTAAGTATAAACTAGATAAAGACTAAGTAAACAGATGAGACATAATAAGAAATTCAATCACTTGGGTCGTAAGAAGGCTCACCGTGAAGCGCTCCTCTCCAACATGGCTACATCGCTGATCCTGCACAAGCGCATCTTCACGACGCTAGCTAAGGCTAAGGCCCTACGTGTTTATGTAGAGCCTATGCTTACTCGTGCCAAGGAGGACAGCACACACGCTCGCCGTGTTGTATTCGCTGAGCTACAGAATAAGTATGCTATCCAAGAGCTTTTCGGTCCAGTAGCTGCTAAGATCGCTGACCGTCCCGGTGGATACACTCGTATCCTCAAGACTGGCAACCGTCTTGGTGACAACGCTGCGATGTGCTTCATCGAGCTTGTAGACTTCAACGAGAACATGCTCAAGAGCGAAGAGAAGAAGGCTGCTAAGACACGTCGCTCACGTCGTGGTTCTGGCAAGGCTAAGGAAGAGGCAGTAGAAGCAACTTCTGCCGAATAACTCTCCGACCTATATAAAGAAATCGGGAGCATCGCCCTAGTGGTGATGCTCCCGATTTCTTTTTGTTCTAGCCTAGGTTCTTGTATCTGTTACTGCATGGCTCTTGTACTGAAGGGGCTGTGGCAAAATTTGTTTTTGCTGTAGCCCCTTCTAAGAGCGAGTCGACCCTGTCTGTCTCTAGGCTATATCTACCATGAGTATCGCTCAGAGTATGCAGACCTCGATTGGTCCGCACTGTAGCTCCCGGTAGCACCTCCCCAGTTTCTCGATCTATGATGCGCCCCTTGAGTTGTTTATTTTGGGCACACAGCTCTCCGCTAGACCACGCTAGGGCAGAGGCAAAAAGCCCCGTCAAAATCAGGTAGTTCTTTTTCATCTTCATATTAAGCTGAATACATATTTACGCTGCAAATATCCTGCTAAAACCTTTGTGCGACAATCCCTATAAGTAGTGAAAGAAACAATTCCCAAGGCAATAGCCATACCTAAAACCAATTAGGCTTCTGTCCGATACTATTATGAGGAGAGTGCTTAGTTTCTAGTTGTGCTACTTTTGGGTTAAGGAGTGTTAATGGGTTGGTCAAGAAGTTTGGGGAATAGGACGACAGTTCGTAAGGGAGTGAGAGGTGTCCTCGAGAGATTGATGGGAAGATTTCTGGGGATTGGTGGACTAATTCCTTGCGATGTGTCCTCCCATCTCCCAAAATTGATGGGAAGAAATACCCCAAAATGTGGTATCGGAGCAGGATTTTGGCGTGGAGTTTGTTTTATATATTTGGATATTAGTGTTTTGTGTGTATGCGTTTTGAGCGAGGATATCCATGGCCCCAAGGGGTAGGAGCCCAAATGAGGTTGAGCGCTGTGTAGAGCCTCCTAGGTGGCAAATACGCAGTCCATACCCAATGTCCTAGTCCCTCGAGGATCTACCCATTAATATATCTGGAAGTGGTCTAAAATATAAATTTCGGTCTCTTTTCTTTTGCACAAATATACATAGCCGTTGGTGGGCTAACGTGTAGGTTGAGCCACACCAACGGCTGCGTATCGTATGTTGATCGCCTATGGTGGCGAGTCACTGGGCGCAAAGTGTCGGGTTGTGGAGGCTGTGCCAAAAATGAATTTTGCCACAGCCCCCTGTTTCGTCCCTCCTCTTGAGTGGAGGGACGATCGGAAGATTTCGAACGTTAGTCTACCAGCACCTTATTGGTCTGATGGCAGACTTCGAGCAGGTATGCCCCTCTCTGCAGAGCCAGATGATGCTCTAGCTTGCCTGAGCCTCGGTAGATCAGCTTGCCCGATAGGCTGTAGAGTCTGATCTCTTCGCTTTGTAGCTCTGCTGCTAGTAGTACGGATAGCCTCTGGTTCTCTACATAGTAATTGTAGCCCTGCCCTCTAGCTATCTCATCAAGTGCTGTGTCCTTGCATCCCGTACCATCACCGATTGCCGCTACGTTCCAGCCTTTGTCCGTCACGATTGAAGTCGTGCTCGTCGAGGCTTCGTTCTGCTTGTCGCCCTGCCCTCTGTTGTAGAGCGTTACGGGGTCTTGGATGCCGATAGAGCTCTCCGACCAAATAGGCATGGCCTTGTAGATCTTGTCTAGCTGGCAAGCATCTAGACCGCAGTCGGAGATGTCAAGGTAGTTCAGCCCTGTGATGCTGCTGGGGAACTTGAGCCCTTGGAGCTGGCTGTTGCTACTGAGGTATAGTCGCTCAATGGCAGGCATATTATCCAGTTTAATCTCCTTGACAGGGCTATTGGTCAGCAGGAGTAGCTTCAGGTGCTCTAGGGGTGCGCTGGGAGCGAATGCCTCGATTGGGTTGTAGGCGAGTCTTAGATTGACTAGAGCCTTAGTCTTGCCGAGGTCTAGCTGTTTGATGTTATTGCCTTGGGCATTTAGCTCTTCGAGCAGAGGCAGATCTAGAGCGAGCTCCGAGAGTGATAGATTTTTTATATCAACCTCTACGAGAGCTTTGTTGGCACTCAAATCAAGTGCCGTGATATCGCTATTGCCGTAGAGGGTCAGCGATTGCAACGCTGTGTTTTTGCTTACATCAATCTTTTTGAGCTCGTTGATTGCCAAATTTAGGACGCGGAGCTTGCCGAGTAGCCCTAGGTCAATCTCTTTGAGCTCGTTGCCGTATAGATCCATCTCCTCTATGTCGGGCGTTCCAGAGAACTTAATGTCTGCAACCCTCTGCTCTGGTGCAGACAGTTTATTCACAGCTCCAGAGATGTGTATCGTGGGGCCGAGTATTTTGCCAGTGATGACGGAGGCGGTGGTTTGGTTGCGGGTTACTTGTACGTCCTCCCACTCGCCATTACCCCAGTCTATCTGCACATAGTCGCTCGTAGCATCGGCACTCTGGCGCAGGGTGAGGGCAACCTCACTGCCGGAGGAGATCCTGCTCTTTAGGCTGATTAGCTTGGTTTCTTTGCGTCGGAAGCTGATGATGAGCTTCGTATCGGCCTCTAGTGTTGTCCCCTCGGGGGATATGAGGTATCCTTCTTCTGCCTCGGCAAGCACGGCTCTCACGCTTGCGAGCTCGTAGCCTTCGTCTGCTTGGGTGGAGATATTGACCGTTGCCCCTTTGGTTACTTGTAGGGGGAATTGCTTAACCTCTTGTCCCGAAATATCAATCGTTGCTTTGCCTCCAGTGCTTACCTCTAGGGCGAGCGTTACCTCGCCACAGGGCTCAGGAGTGCCCAGATCTGTGCTTGCATCTATGTCGTGCTTCCAGCGTTTCTCTTGTAGGATAGAGAAGTCTGCCCCCCTCCAGCTCGTGAAGGAGAGTAGGATATTGGCATAGCCCGTGGGGCGATCTAGTGGAGGGAGTGTGTTGAATAGGTAGGTGAACGCACAAGGTGATAGTCTAGTGCCCCTCAGGTGTACTTGGTCTATGGCTGTACAGTTGGAGAGGTCTAGCCCAGAGAGGTTTGTCGTGTCGGCTTTGAAGGAGCGCAGGTAGCGGTTGGCCGAGAGGTTGATGTGGCTGATTTGTTCATTCTTGTTGATATTTAAGACTTTGAGTCTAGGCTGTTTGCTCACATCTAGTCGTCTGAGGTTGTTGCCTCCGACCTCTATGCTCGTCAGTGCTGTGTTCTGCCCTACATCGAGCTTGGTTAGTCGGTTAGCTCCTAGGTCTATAGCCAGTAGTTCTGGGTTATTCTTTAGGTCGATTTTAGTCAGGTAGTTGCTCTGGGCATAGAGCTTCTCTAGCTTCTTGAGTGTGCCAATGTTGAGAGTTGTAAACCCATTGTGGCTGATGTTCAGCTGGCGTAGATCTGGGAGTTTGTTCAGTTCTACTTCGAGGATAGCGTTCTGCTCAATGTCTAGTATGCGTAGGCTTGGCAGCTCGTTGGGTATTCGTAGTGCGGAGAGTTGATTATGGCTGACTTTGATCTCTCGGAGTTTAGGGTGTTGTCCAAGTGTTAGAGAAACTAATTCATTGTCCGTGGCTAAGAAATACACTAGGTCTGGCTGCTGGGAAATGTCTAGGCGCTGGATTTTGTTTTTGCTTACATCTAGATGGGTTAGTTTGGTTAGCGCACTGATGTCTAGTGTCTGTATGCTCCCGCCTTTAGCCTCGATCTTCTCGATAAGTTCTTGGTTGTGAAACTCTAGTGCCGTTAGTAAGTTGGGATCTTTGTAGCCCCCATTGAAGTCGATAGCTTTGGCTTGCCCGTAGATCGTTATCACTTCGCCTCTGGCTTCGGCATTGAAGATGTAGCGTCCCGACCAGTTGGGTGTGACGCTTACCTTGTTACCGTCCCCCCAGTCGATCATGATTTTCTGATCCTGTACGGGCGTTACATCTAGGTAGAGCTTGCCCTGTTTGCTAGAGCGTAGCTTGATAGTTGCCTCTTCGTTGGTCTGAGCCGCCCCCCATGTAATACTGACGAGGGCAAGGAGCCATAAGATGAGTTGTCTTTTCATAGATTACTTGCTTTTTACGTGAGAAAAAATTCTAGATAGTGACAAATTTAACTAATTGATCCAGATGCGTCAAGTTCGGTGGCGGATAAACTTGCAGTCCTAAAGTCAAAATGGCGGTGTGTCCTAATGCACAAACTGCAGTGTTGCTTGCGACATTTGCTCCGCATGGACTCCGTCGTCGGCTTCGGTCACATACCGTAGTATGCTCCCGTTAGCCTCAGTCTTAGCGCCTTGCATTTTGTACATTCTGAGATACCTTAAAAGGGGCTGTGTCAAAATTCAATTTTGACACAGCCCCTTTTTATCGTGATGGGGAGCCTTTTTGCCCTAGAGGGGTATGACGGCACGCAGGACCTCTCGCTTGCCCGGAGGACCCGCTAGGCGAGAAACGACGAAGCCAGCCCTCTGTAGTCGGCGGCGTACCTCGCCCTTGGCGCAGTAAGTTACCAGTACCGTCCCTGCTGCTGAGTGCTTGCGTAGACGGCAGAAGACTTCTTCCGACCATAGTTCGCTCTGAGCCTCGGGGGAGAAAGCATCAAAATAGATTAAGTCTATCTCGCCCTCGGGGGTATAGGCGAGTAGATCGACGGCCTCCTTACGCAGGGTGAAGTATTCGCTCAGCACACAGTCCTCACCCCACGCCGCTTCGTGTAGGGCGAGCAGGCTATCATGAGGCATATTGTGTGGCGTTTGGTAGCTCAGTTGGTGGTAAATCTGCTCGGGGACAGGGTAGAGCTCTAGAGTGGTGTAGTGTAGTGGACGCTTGATGAGCTCGGCTTGCTCTAGGCTTAGCAGAGCATTTAGACCCGTACCGAAGCCAATCTCAAGTACCCTGAGCGGCCTACGCTCATCAACCGAAGTGCGAAAGAGAAGCCCTAGATTGATGAAGATGTGCATGCTCTCCTGCATCGCTCCATGTTTGGAGTGATAGTGTTCGCCTAGCTCGGCATTGTAGAGGGTTAGGCTACCGTCCTCGGTCAGGTGGCAAGTGGGAGGGATTGGGTTATTCATCGGACGAGTCTTGTAGTAGAGAGAGTAGAGGGCGGGCGAATTGCCAAATCGCAATCCCTGCTGCCACACTCACATTGAGGGAATGCTTCGTGCCGAACTGTGGGATTTCGATACAGCCCGTACATATATCTACGACACTCTGGCGCACGCCTTTGACCTCGTTGCCCAGTACCAAGGCATACCGATCGCCTGCGATTGGAGCGAATTGCTCAAGCGAGATGCTTCCATGTGCCTGCTCTAGCGCATAAACCTTGTAGCCTTCTCGGAGTAACTCGGCGACAGCATCATCTGCCGATGCGGCATAGCGCCAAGAAACAGAGTCCTCTGCCCCTAAGGCTGTCTTGTGAATATCTGGGTGTGGTGGTCGAGCTGTGATGCCGCAGAGGTACAAGCCCTCTAGACGAAAGGCGTCCGCCGAGCGAAAGACCGAGCCGATGTTGTTCATGCTGCGCACATCATCGAGCACGATGACCAGAGGTAGCTTGCGACTAGCCTTGTAACCCTCGTGATCGAGGCGGGCCATTTCTGTTACTTTGAGCTTCTTCATCGATGTGCATTGCATTAAAGGATGTAGCCGATGCCAACTGATATGGCTGGGGCGTAGTACCACTGCGACTGGTAGTAGCGATTGGGGTAGATGTAGCCAGCAGAGAGCCCGATCTGGTAGTGGTACATCAACGAAGAGCCTAGCCTACGGCGTGCTCCCCAAGCCACTAGCGCACTGCTGTAAGCATGGCGATTGTAGCCAGAGGTAGCCACCAGATTGGCCATCGTAATGGGCGAAACCCTTAGGGTGATGTAGTTGGCGATATTGCCTGCTACGTTGTATCCTGCGGCTTGTCGCCTCAGTAGGTTGTAGTACCACGTGGCGTCCACCTCGAGGGCAGGAGCGAGGGAGAGGCCGAAGTCGCTACGAGTTGTCCTCCGCTCCGATACTCCATCTCTGATGGTCTGCTGGTCGTAGTTGAAGTGGAAGGAGCTATTTACCCCGATGCTGAAGCCTACGGAGAGGTCTGGAGCAATGTTTTTCTCTAGCGTGTAGCCGATGCGGCCAAGCCCAAGCTCTAGTGCATGATAGGTTGGCAGTCTATCGGTTACTTGTTGCCCTCTGAGGCTAGCAGGCCATAGCAGACTGGCGAGCACTAGTAGGCTAAGTATCGTGCAGATATATCGTTTCATTGTCGTATTCTCTTAAGATGATTTGTAGCATATCGTCTTGGGATGGCTTATTTCTCTGCTTCGGCAAGCAAATCTCGTAGCTGACTAAGGCCTTGACTTGCCCCAGCCTCGATCCAATGGATCTGACTGCGGTAGGCAGAAGACACGGGCTTAGGATCAATCAGGTAGACAGGCGTGGAGTGAGGGACGTAGCCAAGCAATCCTGCCGCAGGGTAGACGTTGAGCGAAGTGCCCACGACGACGAAAATATCAGCCTGCTCGGCCAGTTCAATGGCAGGCACCATCATCGGGACGTCCTCGCCAAACCAGACGATGAATGGGCGTAGCTGACTGCCGTCTGGGGCAAGATCTCCGACCTTGAGGGCAAGAGTCTTTGGCGTGACGGGATAAGTCTGTTGGCGGTTTTTGACCGAGCAGTTCTTCGTCAGCTCTCCGTGCAGATGAATGACCTGTGTACTGCCAGCTCGCTCGTGCAGATCGTCCACATTCTGTGTGATTACATACACCTCATAGTCCTGCTCTAGAGCTGCGATAGCCAGATGACCGGCATTGGGGGTAGCTTGCTCTGCCTCACGTCTGCGCATGGCATAGAAGTCAAGTACGAGCTGAGGATTTCGGTAGAAGCCTTCGATCGAGGCGACATCTTCCACACGATGATTCATCCATAGCCCGTCGCTATCTCGGAAGGTCGCCAGACCGCTCTCGGCACTCATACCTGCGCCCGAGAGTATGACCAGTTTCTTTTTCATATTTCGGTTGTTGTTGGGTGATTACTTCGTCATATCCTCGCAGAGTGCAATAGCATCTGCGATGCTTGTGACCTGCTTGATGCGCAGGATGTGTCGGCCGTTGCGCTCTCTAAACTCGCATCGTTTGCTGTGCTGTACCACATAGTTGATCAGCTTGTCGAAAGCAGGCGACTGATAGTAGAGGCTAGCCTCGTTCGCTACGAGGTGCAGGCTCATCATCTCCGAGCGAAGGATTAGCTTCTCGATGCCGAGTGACTTGCCGATGCGCCTGAGTCGAGGTACGAGGACTAGCTCCTCGGCCTGCTGAGGTAGTGCGCCGAAGCGGTCGAGCAGGCGCTCACGGAAGGCTTTGAGCTCCTCATCGCTCGAGAGATTGTCCAGTTCACGGTAGAGCAGTATGCGCTCGGCATCGCTCGGCACGTAGCTCTCGGGGAGCGAGAGCTCTAGGTCGCTCTCGACCGACGTTTCTACAACGAAGTGATCTGCACGCTCCTGTACTTCACTGCGGTAGAGCTCACTGAACTCATCGACTTTGAGTTCGTTTACAGCCTCCTCAAACACTTTCTGATAGGTCTCGTAGCCCATATTGGCGATGAAGCCACTCTGCTCCGTGCCGAGGGCATTACCCGCCCCACGTATGTCTAGGTCTTGTAGAGCTATGCGCACGCCACTACCTAGCTCGCTGAAGTTCTCTAGCGCCCTAAGTCTACGCCTAGACTCCTCGGGTAGAGTAGCCAGAGGCGGACTAAGCAGATAGCAAAAGGCTTTGCGGTCGCTACGCCCCACACGCCCCCGCAGCTGATGTAGCTCGCCTAGGCCATAGCGGTGAGCATCGTTGATGATAATGGTATTGGCGTTCGGTACATCAATCCCGTTCTCAATGATGGTCGTGGCCACGAGGACGTCATACTCGTGGTTGCCGAAGTCGAGTAATAGCTGCTCTAGCTCGGCCGGCGACATTTGTCCGTGCCCTACGGCGACACGAGCATCGGGAACTTCACGTCTGATCACACCTGCCACCTCGTTGATATTCTGAATGCGGTTGTGTACCAGATAGACCTGTCCATTGCGGCTAAGCTCGAAGTTCACCGCCTCGGCTAGGGTTTCCGCTCCGAAGCGTGTGAGGATTGTATCTACGGGGCGACGGTTCGCAGGCGGCGTGTTGATGTTGGAGAGATCTCTTGCGCCCATCAGAGAGAACTGCAACGTACGGGGGATTGGCGTTGCACTCATGGTGAGCGTATCGACATTGACTTGTAGCTTGCGCAAGCGTTCCTTGACTGCTACGCCGAACTTCTGCTCTTCGTCTATGATGAGTAGCCCTAGATCCTTGAAGTGTACATCTTTGCTCGTTAGGCGATGCGTCCCGATGACGATGTCTACCTGACCCTCTGCCAGATCTTTGAGTATGTCCTTGGTGGCCTTGGCCGATCGTGCTCGGGATAGATATTCGATGCGTACGGGGAAGCCTGCTAGACGCTTGCAGAAAGTACGGTAGTGCTGATATGCCAGTACGGTCGTGGGGACTAGTACAGCCACTTGTTTGCCGTCGGTGGCGGCTTTGAAGGCTGCTTGTATTGCTACCTCCGTCTTGCCGAAGCCTACATCTCCGCACAGTAGCCTGTCCATCGGGAACGAACGCTCCATATCCGCCTTCACAGCTTCGATCGCCTTAGCTTGGTCGGGCGTGTACTCGTACATAAATGATGCCTCCAGCTCGTGCTGGAGGTAGGAGTCTGGGCTGAAAGCGAAGCCCGGAGTGTCTCGCCGTTTGGCATATAGGCGAATGAGGTCACGGGCGATGTCCTTGATTTGCTTCTTCGTTTTCTCCTTGATGCGCTGCCAAGCTCCTGTACCGAGGGTGGAGAGCTGTGTCGCCTCGGCGGCATCTCTCGATCGATAGTGCGAGAGCTTGTGCAGGCTGTGTAGATTGACATAGATGCTGTCGCCCTTGCGGTACTCGATCTTGACGACCTCTTGCGGGCGTCCACCTAGATCCATCGTCAGTAGCCCCCCGAAGCGGCCAATGCCGTGCTCGGAGTGTACGACCAAATCTCCGGGACTGAAGGTCATGAGCTCCTTGAGGGATAGATTAACCTTACCCGCTCGTGCCTTGTCGCTGCGCAGGTTGTAGCGGTGATAGCGGCCGAATATCTCATGCTCGGTGAGTAGGACGATGCCCTTGGCTGTATCTACGAATCCCTCGTGTAGGACGCCCTGCTGCCATAGAGGTAGGGCGAGTTTGGGGCGGCGCTCTACGATGATCTCGCTCACACGCTTGTACTGCTCCTCGGTGGCAGCGCTCAGATATACCTCATAGCCCCGCTCTGTCCACTCGGCTAGCCTTAGAGTAAGGGTGTCGTAGTCTTTGCCTAGTGCTGGGTGTGCCTCTATCCCTAGGTCGATGCAGCTCTCTCGGGCTTGGTTGCGCCAGTAGCAGTGGCACATGCGGCTGTCTGCCTCTCGTATCTGCTCGGGGGCAATGAGCAGGCGCTGGAGCTGCTCGAGCGTATCGAAGCCCTCACCGTCGTTGAGCTTGGGGCTGTCCTGCCAGATGTACCCAACTCGATCGGCTAGGTAATGGCGATCCGAGGCGAAGACCAGAGTACTAGCCCCGAGTAGAGCTTGTAGAGGGACTAAATCGCCAGTCGCTGAGGCGAGGTCTGGTACTAGGCTGATGTGCTCATGTCTAGTGATGGAGAGCTGACTCTCTACATCGAAGCTGCGCAAACTGTCTATCTCGTCGCCGAAAAAGTCAAGCCTGAGAGGGTGTTCGGAGGCAAAGGCGTAGACGTCGAAGATGCTGCCACGTATGGCGAACTGTCCCGGTTCGTAGACATAGTCCACACGTTCGAAGCCCCACTCGTGTAGCTTATCCGCTACAGCTTGCTGAGAGATCTCCTGCCCTACGCTTATGGCTAGATGCTCTTGGCTGATCTCGCTCTCCTGCATCACCCCCTCGGCCAATGCCTCTGGGTAGGTGACGATGATCGGTAGGGCACTTCCTAGCTTGCCTCGCTCGGCAATGGTGGAGAGTACCATAGAGCGCAGAATGGCACTAGCCTCGTCCCGATGACCGTATTTAATAGCACGGCGGTAGGCAGAGGGGAAGAGCAGCACAGCCTCCTGACCAAGTAGCTGCACCAGATCGCTATACAGATAGCCAGCCTCGTCGGCATCGTCCATGATGCATAGCACTGACCTCTCGTCCGAGAGCATAGAGATAAGTAGGGCGATGCTGGAGCCACCTCGCCCACGTAGAGATAGGTCTTGCTTTGTGCTTTTGAGCTTCTGCCCTAGGGAGGTATAGCGCAGGGCAAAAGCCGAGCGTAGTCGTGATAAGTCCATTCAACTGTAAGTGATTAGTAGCTCCAAAGTTCGTCAATTATCCGCATCTAGACAATTGTGCCGAGGGTGTAGAGATCAGTGGTGGAGAGGCTAAAGTGCGCCGTATGAGGCTCCTTCGTTTGGTGGCTCTGGGAGAAATGCCTAGTTTCGTGAATTATTTAATTAAAGATTATTCCAACGAAAATGGCAGAACATCTCATTTTATCACACATTACTAAGGCAGAGCGGTATGCTGAGCTGCTCCCTCAACTCAAGGCTCTCGTCAGCTACGAACGCAACGCCGTGGCGAATATGGCGAATATCGCCTCTGCTCTGCGCATGGCCTTTGGGTTCTTTTGGGTAGGCTTCTATCTTGTCGAGGGGCAGGAGCTTGTTTTGGGCCCTTTCCAAGGGGACATCGCCTGCACACGTATCCCATGTGGGCGTGGCGTGTGTGGGACGGCATGGGCCAAGGCTGCGACACAGCTTGTCCCCGATGTAGAAGCCTTCCCCGGACATATAGCTTGTAGCTCAAGCAGCCGAAGCGAAATCGTAGTGCCAATCAAAGATGCTCAAGGGCAGGTGCTAGGGGTAATTGATGTAGATAGCGACCAGCTTGATGATTTTGATGAGGTCGATGCCCTGCACCTAGAGGCGATAGCCGAGCTCGTTGCCCAATGCCTACGATAATGCACGAGGGCTAAATCTCTACATCTATTCACAGAAAAGGATGCGGCAACTTGGTCGCATCCTTTTTATCTATACCTCTTTTTGATGATTCGTTCCGCTCAATGGGCGGCGACGCAGCACGCGGCGTCGCTACAAGTTCAGGTTAATTGCCTTTCGATTGGCTCGTCCCATCCCGTAGCAACGCTGTGCGTAGCGTTGAAATCCTCTGCTTTGTAAGGGCTGGAAGCCCGTAGGTAACACAGCCGTTTGCGTACTATGAGGCGCCGCCATCCTTCCCCTGTAGAGCATCTGCTATTGGTTGATGACTTTGTAGGTCTTTCCGTTGATGGATACGACGAAGGCACTACCAGAGGGTAGAGGAATCTCTAGGGTCGAAGAGCTTGCTTGTACTCTAGCTGCCATTACTCCGTCTAACGTAAACACAGTAACTTCTGCTCCATGCGGTAGCTGAGATAGACGCAGGACATTGCCCAAGCAGATGTAATGGATAGGGCTGGCGTCGATAGGTGCCATTCCTGTGCCAACGTTTACACCTACACTCGTTTCCCCTGCAAGTACCCCGTCGGCAACTGCCTTGATGCTCCTCCTTGGGATAACGATCGAGTAACCTTTCCTTGGTGCTAACTCAATGCCTCCAAAATTGGCAAAGAGTAACCAGTTATTACCTTCCTTGCGGACGGCTGCTCTCGGAGAGGCGATGAGCTTGTCTGGCAATTCGTAGAGCTGTAGTGTGGCATTGGGTGCAGCGATAATCTCCTCGTTGTAAACGAAGTAGATCTCGTTGAGCCTGCTGAAGTCTCTCATGTCAAAGAGATTGCACCAAACGAACCTTAGCTCTCTGGCTGGTTCTTTGTAGGCGCCTACGAAGTCCATACGTAGCTCCTCGTTGATGATGTCATCTCTCTGTAGAGCAGAAACACTCCCCTTGGGGAGCACGATGCTGTAGCGTACTCCGTCTTGGAAGTCTGTATCCTCACCGAAATATACCTGTGCCTGCCCCAAATCCCAGTCGTAGACAGCCTTTACGGGTAAGCGACGTGCGGCCTTACCCTCCTTGTAGAGGGTGGCTTCTGGGGTGCCGAGAGCCTTGATTTCCGTTGTGAAAAAGAACGTAATCATACTCTCAGTCGCAATGCTACCATTGGGATATGTCTCTGTGAATTTCAATGTTTCGGGGACGGTAAAACTCTCGCGTAGCTCTAGATTACGCTTCTGAGGATTAGCTTGGGAGTGTATTACCCCTTGAGGAACAACTAGAGTGTACTTGCGTCCTTTGGGTAGCTTGACGTTGTCGAAAGAGATGATGGCCAATCCTTGAGGTCTAAGATTGTAGTTTTCGCTTGAAACTTTTGAGCTTGTAGCGACGATTCGGTCGCCATCGTACACAAAAGCAGTAGCGGCAGGGGCTACTTCAATCTCTTCTCCAAAAGAGAACTGGACTAAATTAAGTGGCTTATAGAGTTCGGAGCTGCCACTTGTGAGGGTACAGTGCTGGGGTTCTAGGGGTAAGCTACCTTGTGCCCAGCATAGCGTTGCCATACTAGCAAGGAGGCAACACAACAAAAATTTCATCGTTTTCATAATCATAGTCATTGTTATGAGTTTTTACTCTGCACAGAGGGCGTCCATTGCTTGCTGTAGTCTTTAGTCCCTCTCTGTGCATTTGTTCATCATGAGTAAGAAGTTGGGCTCAGCCTCAGATCTTGTGCGAGCATACACATCATAGCCTTCTCTTACTCAAGGGGGAGGTTATATCTCAATCTTTTTCTCTTTTCTCCAAAGTTACACATAAAATCTCGGAAAATATTTGTAATCAGTAAAATATTATTGGCCTGTTTATCTCCACACTAGCCTGTAGCATCGCAGCGCGCAGCGTTGAAATCAACAGCCTTGTGTTTTCATTCCGTCCGTGAGTCGGCGACGCAGCACGCGGCGTCGCTACAAGCTGAAGACGATCGAAGCAAAACTCGAAGACTGAAGAATCGGTTTTTTGCTATTTTTTTGTTAAAGTGCGTAAATGGATTACTATCAAATTGGACTTATTTGGTCAATCATTTTGGGGAGCAAGTCCAACTTCGCGGAAAAAACTCTCACAGATTTTTTCGGATTGTAGGACTAATCCGATGCGATGTGTCCACTAATCCGAGCAGATTGATGGGAAGAAAATCCGAAAAGTCTACTTCACTTAGGCTAAATTATTCTTGTATTGTTTCTATCTAATTGTTTTATAGGTATTTGTGATTAGGCCGTTTTTGGCGGTTATTTTCATTCGGCTGGGGTCAAGTGCCAAAACGAGGTCGGACGCAGCCTAGGGCCTGCTAGAGGCCAAATACGAGGTTTGCCCTTTTGCTCCATGCGCTAGGTTATAAGCCACCTTTATTGCTCCAGAAGTGTGTTAAAATGTAAATGCCGTCGTCCGCCAAGGATAGTGCACACGATGGCTGTTTGGGTTGCTAAATATCTCGACAGTTCGTGCCCTCTCCGCCCTCATTTTTAGCACCTTGGCATAGGACTAGGCAGGGATCATAGAATTGATATAACGATAGATTGACGATTGGGAGAGATTATTTACCTTTGTAATTGATTTATAAGCTCAAGAGTACAAACTATGTCAGAAAATAAACAGCTCATACTCGACAAGCGTTATCTGCGCATGGCTGAGATATGGGCAGAGAACTCGTACTGTGAGCGCCGCAAGGTTGGAGCTCTGATAGTCAAAGACAAAAGAATTATTTCGGACGGGTACAATGGCACCCCTGCTGGGTTTGAGAATATCTGCGAAGATGACGAGGGGCTAACCAAGCAGTATGTGCTTCATGCCGAGGCCAATGCCCTGACCAAAGTTGCCAGTAGTACCAACGATTGCTCTGGCGCTACCATATACATCACCGCATCTCCATGCATCGAGTGTGCCAAGCTCATCATTCAGAGTAAAATACGTAGAGTGGTCTACAGCGAGGAGTATCGCCTCAGAGATGGTGTCAATTTGCTCGAGCGTGCAGGTGTGCAGGTCGATTTTGTCCCCCTTCGTGAGCTTTAGTCTTCTCTAAGAAATCGTATATGTCACGCAAATTGCTATATTTCATAGCTCTAGTAGCCATTTTTGCCTTGGGGATCTTCGCAGGTAGACTTCTAGAGGAGAGGCGATTTATCCAAACCAATAGACTTGGCCACGTGCTGCGACTCATTGAGGAGCAGTATGTCGATTCGGTCAATATGGATAGTATCCAAGAGGGAGCTATCCCACTTATCCTAGGGGAGCTGGATCCTCACTCGACTTACCTCTCGGCAGAGATGAGCCGCAAGGAAAACGAGGGACTCAATGGCTCGTTTGAGGGTATCGGTGTGCTTTTCTATCGCCACACCGATACGATTGTCGTTACCCGTGTTATCGACGGAGGAGCGAGTCAGCGTGCTGGGCTACAAGCTGGCGACCGTATTCTTAGAGCCGATACCACGAGCCTCATCGGGGCTGATCTTACCGACCATGAGGTCATGAGCCACCTCAAGGGGCCGTCCAATAGCGTAGTGAAGCTGCTTATTCGTCGAGATGGGCAGGAGCAGACCATTGCCGTGGTGCGTGGCCCCGTGCCAGTCAGCACGCTCGATGCGGCCTACATGGTTCGCCCCGGCATTCTCTATATCCGAATTAACAAATGGGGGGGACGTACACATCAGGAGGTTCTTACGGCGTATGCCCGTCATCTCAAGCAGGAGGTTAAGGGACTGATCATTGACCTTAGAGATAACTCTGGGGGATATCTGGAGGCTTCACTGTCTTTGGCAGGGGAATTCCTAAAGAAGGGGCAACTAATCCTCTATGCCGAGGGACGTGCATTCCCGAGGGAGAACTACATCAATCCCAAGACAGGGCTACTTGTGGACATGCCTCTAGTCGTACTGGTCAATGAATTTAGTGCTAGTGCTAGTGAGATATTCGCAGGAGTGATGCAGGACCACGATAGGGCTACTATCGTTGGTAGACGTACTTTCGGCAAGGGGCTCGTGCAGCAGCCATTCATTCTCTCGGATAGCTCCGTGGTGCGCCTGACTGTGGCACGCTATTACACCCCCTCTGGCAGGAGCGTGCAGAAGAGCTATGCCGAGGGCAACTTAGACTATGCCCAAGATCTACTCAGACGCCTTGAGCATGGCGAGCTACATAGTGCAGACAGCATCAGCGATGCAGACTCGGCACGCTACTACACCACCTCTGGTCGTGTAGTGCATGCGGCGGGGGGCATTACACCAGATATATTCGTCCCCAGAGATACTACCGGTATCAACCCTTACTACACCCGTCTACTCGACCATGGTATGCTGGCTCGTTTCTCTTTTGACTATGCCGATAAGCATCGCAAGCTACTCTCTAGCTTTGAGAGTACGCAGGCTCTGAATGATTACCTCAAATCCCTCGGCAATGGCTTCCTCTTTGAGTTTGCCTACTATGCTCAAGCCAGAGGTGTGGCGATACGAACCACCTACCTCTATCAGTCTGCTAACCTAATCCTCACACGCCTCAGGGCCAATATTGCTGATCAAGTGGCACGAGATACCAATGCGCTCTATGAGATAGCTATGGAGGACTCGCCCGAGCTACTCAGAGGAGTAGACCTCATAGAGGCAGGGGAGTGGAACCCGATCGCAAGCAAGTAGCATGACCAAGCAAGACTATCGCCGCATCTACAAATCTCTCGTGCGCTCCGAGCTATCTGCCCAGCATCGCTCTCGTGTGTCGCTACTAGTGGCCGAGGCGGTGCAGGCGCTCATTCGTCCAGAGCATAGGCATATAGGGCTATACATGGCCATGCACGATGAGCCCGATCTAGAGCCTCTGCTACTGGATTTGACTACTAAACACAGGGTTTATCTGCCAAGGGTAGAGGGAGAGCGTGATATGAATTTCTATGCTTTTGAGCAGCTCGACACCCTAGAGCGAGCAGGTAAGTATCAGATTTTGGAGCCAACCACGCTCGATGCTCCCATAGAGCCGAGCCTGCTTGATCTAATTATTGTCCCAGCTATGGCTTTCGATAGCTTGGGGTTTCGCCTTGGGCGTGGTAAGGGATACTATGATCGTTACCTCGCCCAAACGCAGGCCAAGACCATAGGCGTGAGCCTCGGTCTGATGCATATTGATCAACTGCCTCGTGACCCATGGGACTTGCCTATGGACGAGGTCGTGCGGGTCAGACTATAAACTACATATTATTATACTGCCTCTATGACACCTATTCAGTTTCCACGTCAATTAATGCCTACTATAGATGCTGCTCGTGCAGGCGTAGTGCTTGGGTTATATTTCGCCGTCAAGTATCTGTGTCTGATGTATGGGCTGTACTTTCCTTTGCTTTACTTGATCTTTTTTATTGCTACGCTAGTAGTGCCTTTCGTTGCCTATCGCATGACTAAGGGCTATGGTGCTCGCCTTGCTCAAGTGGGATATACGATTAACTTCCGTATGGCTTGGGCGCATGGGACGATGCTCTACTTCTTTGCCTCGATCATACTGCTTCTGCCTCAGTATATGTTCTTCACACGTATGTATCCCGAGCAGATACAGATGCTCCAAGAGCTTCTGCAAGCTCGCTATGCCGAGATGCCCGGGCTAGAGGGCACACTGCATAGCCTCTATGGCGTTGATCCGATTGAGGTGCTCAGAGAGAGCTTGCAGATCCCAATCTTCAATCGACTCCTTAGCTCTCTAAGCAACAACGTTGTCGTCGGAGCGCTTCTCAGTCTTATCAATGCGGCGATTATCAGTCGCAAGGCCAAACCACAAGATCACGCATAAGGTATGGATATATCACTGGTTATCCCTCTATACAATGAGGTGGAGTCGCTCCCAGAGTTGGAGGCTTGGATCCGCCGTGTGATGCAGGCGCATGGCTTTAGCTACGAGATTATCTTCGTCAATGATGGTAGTACCGACGGATCTTGGGAGGTGATCGAAGAGCTGAGCAAGTACAATCCAGCGGTGCGTGGCGTTAAGTTTAGGCGCAACTATGGCAAGTCGCCCGGGCTGCAGTGTGGCTTCGAGCGTGCTCAGGGCGATGTAGTCATCACGATGGACGCCGATTTACAAGATTCGCCCGACGAGATCCCAGAGCTCTACCGCATGATCAAGGAAGATGGCTACGATCTCGTTAGTGGCTGGAAGCAGAAGCGATACGACCCAGTCCTATCCAAAAACTTGCCTTCTAAGCTGTTTAATGCCACTGCACGCAAGCTCTCGGGGATTAAGAACCTGCATGACTTCAACTGTGGGCTCAAGGCTTACCGCTGTGAGGTCGTCAAGAATATAGAGATCTACAATGATATGCACCGCTACATACCTTACATGGCCAAGAATGCGGGCTTTCATCGTATTGGGGAGAAGGCCGTGCAGCATCAGGCTCGTAAGTATGGCTCGACCAAGTTTGGGCTCAATCGCTTCGTCAATGGCTATCTCGACTTGATGACGCTCTGGTTTACCTCCACTTTTGGGCGCAAGCCAATGCATTTCTTCGGCCTAGGCGGGAGCTTGATGTTTCTCTTGGGCTTCATCGCTCTGGGTTTTATTTTACTCAATAAATTCGTTCATATCTACAATGGTACCCCAGCACCACTCGTGACCGATCGTCCGTATTTCTTTATTGCCCTTACGGCGATGATCATCGGTGTACAGCTCTTTTTGGCTGGTTTCATTGGAGAGTTGCTTAGTCGTCAAGACCCAGAACGCAATACATACAAAATAGAAAAAGAAATCTAAGATTATGGACAAGAAAACACGGAACACCATCTCCTATGTACTCCTCGCTTTGGTCGTGTTAGCCATAGGAGCTAAGTATTATTGGGATCATCGTACCGCCACGCAAGAGGATAAGTATTCGATGCTCAAGGGGGAGGTCTTTCACACTTTCTACCAGATCAAGTACGACCAATCTGCCGATCATAGTGCTTTGGTCGACTCGGTATTCAGAGCCTTTAGCCATTCGCTCAATCCATTCGACTCCACAAGTCTAATCGCTGCAATCAATTGCAATCAATCTGTCATCGCCGATACGATGCTCAAGCACGTCTGGAGAGCCTCGGAGCAGATCTCTAGGGCTAGTGCAGGGAGCTATGACGTCACTTGTTCGCCCCTGATCAATGCTTGGGGCTTTGGTTTCGATTCCTCTCTCCCCATCACGGAGGCTGTGATTGATAGCTTACGCCAATTCGTTGGCTACACGGGCGTCCGCCTCTCTGGGGATAGCCTTATCAAGAGTGACCCAAGAACTATTTTTGACTTCTCGTCAATCTCCAAGGGTTACTGCGCCGATTTGCTGGGGCAGATGCTCAGCGAGCAAGGCTCCGCCAACTATATGGTTGAGCTGGGTGGTGAGATTGCTTTTTGTGGTCTTAACCCTAGTGGCAAGCCATGGCGTGTAGGCATAAACAAACCTATCGAGGACGCTATGGGTATGATGCAAGACTTACAGCTGGTTGTTTCGCTCAATCGACCAGCTGGTGGGCTAGCTACCTCTGGCAACTACCGCAACTTTAGGATCCTCAACGGACGCAAGGTGGCGCATACCATTAATCCTCATACGGGCTATCCCATACAGACCGATGTGCTGAGCGCAACGATCATCGCTCCTTCTTGTATGATGGCCGACGGATTGGCTACGGCTTGTATGACTATGACGTCCGATCAGATCCCCGAGTTCATCGCACAGTTCCCCGGTGTGGACTATTTGCTTATCCTCTCGGGGCAAGACGAAAACTTCCGTACCATCATGAGCGACGGATTTCGTGATCTCGTCGTCGAGGAGCCCTAGGATACAAGGCATCCTACCATAGGCGGTAAACGAAATATTCTGATGCACCTAAAAGGGGCTGTGACAAATCAAATTTTGTCACAGCCCCTTGTCGTATCTCTGCGTATGTAGCCGCTAGATTGATCTAGTCGGGTAATTCTGCTCTATCGGCAGCTTCTCTTCAGACGTACTGTATAGCCGTAGTAAGGTAGGCTATTGTCAATGTGGCCCACTTGTATGAAGACGCTCTCGTCTGAGCCATAGTAGCCTGCGTTTGCCGTTCTTTACAAGAGCCTTAGATGCCATGTATCGATTAGTACCTTTACGAAATTATCAACTACACAATGTATTTCTACTAACTTGGTCTTATCGATAGGGGGAATACGTTTGTTTATCTGTTTGATTTACAGATGTGATGATGCTAAATGCCTCCCATTCTTGCAATAGATAAACCACTGGAAATTAGAAAATACCGAATCCTTACTCCATTTCTTATACTGAACTCACATTATTTTGTGGTACGATTGTAATAATACGTCGTTAAGAGATGTAAACGATTTGTCCTCCTACTAGGGTAGCTGTGTGGGTAGATGAGGCTACGCATCCGAGTGTGCTGGGAGAAATTGAAGGACTGATTGTGAGGAATTGGAGGACTAATACTTGGCGATGTGTCCACCAATCTTGAGAGATTGATGGGAAGAAAACCAGAAAAGAAGGCGATAGATCTATGAGATTGCTTAGTAAATGTATTTATATGTCTGTTTAATAGGGGTTTGTGTTTGGGCTATTTTAATGGTTTGTTTCGACCTTTTGGGGTTAAGGTGCCAAAATGAGGTCGGACGCAATCTGGAGCCTCCTGGGGGGCAAATACAGGGTCTGTTATTTTGAACCCATACTTGCACTATCTTCTCATCAACATTCTGAAACTTGGTCTAAAATCTAAATCTGGCTCCTCCGAGGAACTGTCCCCAAGTTCTATGGAGTTAGCTAGAAACTTTTATTGATCAGCCCATGAATTGAGGTTGATTTTTTAATTTATTTTATTTGTGTTGAAATAATATTTGCATGAAAAAATGCTATATTTTTGGACTGGTTAATGGGGCTTATTCGCATAATCCAAAGCGGATATTTGTCAAAAACCTATCACAAGCACGGTAATACCGAAAATAATTTAAGTAACACGTTCATTTATGACAAGAAATCTCTACAAAATGAGTGCAGTCCTACTCCTATCGGCTACACCTTGGCTACAAGGCCATGCTCGAGGGAGTGTCGCCACGCATGAGGCGATTGTACTGCAGCAATCTACAGGCTTAGCCAAAGGGGTCGTCAAGGACACCACGGGAGAGAGCATCATCGGCGCATCGGTTCGCGTCAAGGGGACCAATCTCGGGGCCTCTACCGATCTTAATGGTAGCTTCACGATCGCCAATGTCAAGGTTGGTAGCACACTGGTCATCTCCTTCGTTGGTTATAAGACGATCGAGGTGGTCTATCAAGGTGCCCCTCTGAGCGTTACTCTCTCGGAGGATAGCATGGGGTTGAGCGAGCTACTCGTCGTGGGCTATACGGCACAGAAAAAAGAGAGCTTAACGGGAGCTCTACAAACCATCAAGAGCGACAAGCTCAAGGATATCACTACCCCCTCGGTCGAGAACATGCTCAATGGTAAGATGCCCGGGGTATATGTCGCTCCCGGCTCTGGTAGGCCCGGCACGAGAGGTGCAGTGGTGATCCGTGGACAAGCCACCCTCAGCGGTACCACCGCTCCGCTCTGGGTAATTGATGGCGTGATTGTGGGGAATGATCCGGGGCAGATTAACCCCGATGATGTCGAGAGCCTCACAGTGCTCAAGGACGCTGCCTCGACGGCCATTTACGGTTCGCAGGGAGCTAATGGCGTCATCGTGATGACGACTAAGACGGGGCGCTCTGGGAAGTTTAGCGTCCATGTATCAGCCAAGATGGGAGGTAGCAAACTCAACAACGGCAACCTAAGGGTGATGAATGGGGCGGAGCTGTACGACTACTACAAGTCGTTCCAGAATGCCAATGAGATCAAGTTCAAACGCTGGACGCCAGAGCTACGTGACTCCAACTACGACTGGTGGAACTCGTCTACACAGACCGGACTCAATCAAGAGTACAACGTATCTATACAAGGCGGTAGCGAAACCCTCCAATCCTTCCTTTCGCTGGGTTACTACCAAGAAACTGGGGCCGTCAAGGGCTACGACTACGATCGCTACAACTTCCGCCTGAAGACGACGTATAAGCCAACCAAGTGGCTAACGATCAAGCCCAATATCAGTGGTTCGCTCAAGGGGGTGGAGAATCGTCAGCACTCTGTGACGGATATGTATGCCAAGCTCCCATGGGACAATCCATATCTGGAGGACGGCAAGCCAGTGCCTCACAAATACTCAGGCTGGGTCAATAGTGTGACGACCAATACGCTCTATGACCTGCAGTGGAACTATGCACAGGGGCGTGACTACGAGTTCAACGGAGGGTTGGACTTCGACATACGCATCATGCCTTGGCTCACTTTCGCCTCAGTCAATAACTTCCGCCACATTCAGCTCAGCTCGCATAGCTACACCGATCCCCGTAGCAATGGTGGCCTGAACGTCAAGGGGCGTGTGGACGAATGGCGTGCCGAGCATACTCGTCGCTACACGAGCCAGATGCTTCGCTTCAACCAGAGCTGGGGCGAGCACTCACTCAATGGTGTGGCAGGCTATGAATACAACGACTACGTAGGCCGTACGCTAGATGTCGCTGGTACGGGCCTTGTGCCGGGTTTTGATCAGCTCAGTACCACATCCAAGCCCGACAAGGCCAAGGGAGGCATGAGCGAGTGGGCGGTACAGTCCTTCTTGATGAATGCCAATTACTCCTACGACGATCGCTATCTGGCACAAATATCTCTGCGCCGAGATGGGGCGTCCAACTTCGGTGATGCCAATAAATACGGTAACTTCTACTCTGTGAGTGCAGGGTGGAATCTGCACCGCGAGCAGTGGTTTAGAGCAGACTTCGTCGATCAGCTCAAGCTTCGTCTAGCATACGGTACGGTGGGGAACCGCCCTACATCTCTCTACCCTCAGTACGATCTGTATAGCGTGTCGTCTAGCTACAACGGCGAGCCGGGATCTCTGATCGCACAGATCGGCAATAATGAGCTTACATGGGAGAAGACCCAGACCCTAGGGGCGGGCCTCGATCTGGCGGTACTAGACAATCGCCTTCGCCTCAACCTAGACTACTACATCAAGAATACCGACAATATCCTCTACCAAGTGCCTATCTCTGGCCTCACGGGTGTGACTAGTATCTGGCGCAACATCGGTGTGATGCGCAATACTGGTATTGAGCTCGGTATAGGGGCAGACATCATCTCGACGAAGGACTTCGGCTGGACGATCGAGGCTAACCTAGGGCATAATAAGAACGAGCTGATGGATCTGTTTAAGCAATTAGACGCCAAGGGTAACTACATCATCAAGCCCGTGATCGTGGGCGATGGTAGCAACATCGCAGGCTCGGCTAATCGCTTGCTTGAGGTAGGCTCGCCAGTAGATACCTACTACCTCAAAGAGTGGGCAGGGGTTAATACCAAGAATGGTGCACCTATGTGGTACATCGTGGAGCGTGATGAGGCAGGCAACGAGGTCAAGCGTACCACGACTTCCAACTACGCCGAGGCTACATACGAGAAGGTCGGCTCCGCTGCCCCTTGGCTCTTCGGCGGATTCTCTACCAGTCTGCGCTGGCGTGACCTCGATCTAAGCGCCAACTTTGGCTATGCCATAGGCGGACAGATCTACAACTATTCTCGCCAAGAGTACGACTCCGACGGTACCTACACAGACCGCAACCAGATGGCTCTGCACAAGGGCTGGAAAAGATGGGAAAAGGAGGGAGATGTCGCCACGCACCCAATCGCCAAGTACAACAATCAGGACAAGGGTAATGCATCGTCCTCTCGCTATCTAGAGAAGAGCGACTACTTCAAGCTCCGCTCCCTTACCTTGGGCTATACCTTCCGTCTACCTCAGTATGGCGTCAAGGGAGTACGCCTCTTCCTCACGGGTGAGAACCTACTGACCCTAACCGACTACTCCGGTGTAGACCCCGAGATCCCAACTCTAGACAACGGATCGATCATCGGGACATCAACTCCAAGTGTCTATCCCTCGACACGCAAGCTCGTATTCGGTATTAACTTAACTCTCTAGCCGCCTTATGAAAAAGATATTATCATACGCTGTGCTGGCAGCTGCGCTCTTCTCTTGCAACATCGACCGCACACCTCCAGAGTATATGTCGTCTAAGCAGATTACAGACGACCCCCAAGCCTCGCTCAATGCCCTCATCAATGGTATGTACTCCCAGCTCAAGGATTGGTCCGACCCCATGCATCGCTGTGGTGAGTATGCTGGCGACAATATGATGATCCGAGGTTCGTCTACCGACTCCTTCTATGAGTTCATCTCCTTTTCCCGTACGCCCGTCAATGGTCGTCTAACTCAGTTCTGGGACAGAGGCTACAAAGCGATTGCTCAGGCCTCCAACATCATCAATATGATCGGAGAGGGCAAGAGCAAGGAGATTGACGCCCAGATCGGGCAGTGCTACTATGTGCGAGGTATGATGTACTTCTATCTGTGTCGTGCATACGGCCGCCCATATTATCAGGACCCCGAGAAGAACCTCGGTGTGCCTATCGTCAATGGTACGCCCAAAAATGTGCTGACGGACCTGCACTTGCCCGATAGATCGACGGTTGCTCAGACCTATGAGCAAGCCATCAAGGATCTAGAGAAGGCTATCGAGCTCCTGCCCGAGGGCACTAACCCTATTAGGGCTACTCGAGGTGCTGCCGAGGCTATGCTCTCTCGCATCTACCTCTACATGAGTGGTACCTACGAGGTCCCCAATGTAGAGTATGCTCGCAAGGCTGTCGAGTACGCAACACGTGTCATTGACTCAGGCAAGTATAAGCTCCTAGATCGTGGGGACTTCATGAAGTACAATAGGCTCGCACCAGAGGCCAATAAGGAGTCTATCTTCGTCGTTAAGCGTGTGGCAAGCGAGTTTACTGGCTATGACCACTACTACGGTGTAGGGGGTATGTATGCCAATATCGGAGGTATGGGCTGGGGCGAGATGTATGCGAGCGCCAAGTATATTGACCTGCTTAACGAAACGGGTCGTAACGACTGGCGCCCCGATAGCTACAAGATTGTCGATGCTCGTGCAGCCTTCATCGAGCCTACCTACGCCAAGAATAGCGAAGGTGGCTACACAGAGGTCTTCCGCTTCATCGACCAAGACGGCAAGGGTAGCAATGCTCTACACTACTTCCAACTAGAGGTCAAGAGGCGTGACGGTAAGATCTTCGCCGAGGAGAAGATCAAAAAGGCTGATAAAACCGAGGAAACGAAGACCTATGAGCTGACCGTAGTCAATGAGCAAGACCAAACGTATAGCATTGAGTACCGCCCCGGAGTCAAGCGTACGGGTATGCTCGACTACTACATCACGCTTAATAGGGCTTATCCTCAGTTCTATATTACTAAGTGTTCGCGTGAGGGTGAGGACTCTCACTTGCACTCTCCTGTGATTAGCCGCCTAGGGGAGATTTACCTCAATAGAGCGGAGGCTCAGGCCAAGCTCGGCAACTACGCCGAGGCACTGGCAGACCTGAATAGGATTCGTACTCGCTCGATCCCCGGCAAAGGCTATGCGGCTCTAGATGCTACGACTGCCCCTAAGCTCATCGACAAGGAGCGTCAGCTAGAGCTAGCCTATCAGGCTGAGCGTAGCTACGACGTATTCCGCAACGGTATGGCTCTTCAGCGCCATTATCCCGGGCCTCATAAGCAGATGGAGGATATCCCAGCGACAGACTACCGAGTAGTGTACTACATTCCTCAGAGTGCGATCAACTCCTATGCAGGCACGCTGACTCAGAACCCAACAAAGAACTAGCCCCATAGATTAGGACTTCGCCCAGAGCTTAGCTAAGCCTTGGGCGAAGTTTTTTTAAACCTATCAGCCCTCGAGAGGCGATGCTTAGAGGTAGCCCCAGAGATGGGGCTAGATACTTGTGAGTGCTAGAGCTTTGGCCTATATTTGCGTTTGGGTAAGTGCCTGTCTTGACGGGGTTAGCCCTATGGGCGGTGCGCCCATTACCTTCTATAATTATTCTTAATCAAACATCAGGTAATACTATGACTACCGAATGGAAAGATAGCTACACCAGCAAGTGTGTAACAGCTGTAGAGGCCGTACGCCGTGGTGTCAAACATGGTGATCATATTGTGCTCGGTCACGCAGCGGCAGCCCCAGACAGCATTGTCAAGGCTCTGTACGATCTGCGTGAGGAATTCAAGGACCTCAAGACTTTTCATCTACTCTATCTAGGAGAGCCTTGGCACTTGATGCCGGAGATGAGCTCAACGGTCAAGCCCTACATCAACTTCCTCGACAAGAACTCTCGCATTGCCTACCGAGAGCACCGAGCAGACTTTATCCCTTGTCACTTCCACGAGGTGCCTACGCTCTTCACCTCGGGAGCTTTCCCCGTAGATGTAGCGATGATCCAGATCTCTCGCCCCAATGCCGAGGGCTACTGTTCGTTCGGTATTTCCAATGACTATACTAAGGTGGCTGCCAATCAGGCACGTGTGGTCATCGCAGAGGTCAATCGACAGATGCCTTTCATCGGAGGAGATAACCTGATACATATTGATGAATTGAGCTGCATTGTCGAGGTCGATCGTCCGCTCATTGCTCTACCGCCCGCGACAATCGGAGAGGTAGAGCTCAAGATAGCTAGCTACTGCGCCGAGCTCGTCCAAGACGGCGATACCCTACAGCTTGGCATTGGTGCCATACCAGATGCCGTACTTCAGTGCCTCAAAGATCGCAAAGACCTCGGGATACATACCGAGATGTTTACCGATGGTGTGATGCATCTGGCTCGTTCGGGCCAAATCAATGGTGCACGCAAAACGCTTCATCCCGGCAAGATCGTTACGACGTTTGTGATGGGCTCTCAGGAGCTCTACGAGTTTCTCGACAACAATGATACGATCGAGATTTATCCCGTTAGCTATACCAACGATCCATACGTCGTTGGGCAGAATGATAGGCTCATCTCGATTAACTCTTGTCTAGAGGTAGATCTGACGGGGCAGGTAGCCTCCGAGGCTATTGGCATCAATCAGTTTAGTGGTACGGGCGGCCAAGTAGATTTCTTGAGAGGTGCTAAGCGAAGTAAGGGTGGTTGCTCGATCCTTGCCTTCCGCTCCACTGCACAGAATGACACGATCTCTCGTATCGTCCCCATGTTTGGCGAAGGCTCTAACGTGACGGCTGGGCGCAACGAAGTAGACTACATCATCACGGAGTACGGTCGTGTTCGTCTGCGTGGTCTATCAATCCGGGAGCGAGCCGAGGCACTGGTGTCTGTTGCACACCCCAAGTTCCGTCCAATGCTAGAGGCTGCCATTCGCCAGAGGTTCTACGGCGAATAGATTTGCTTGGTTACGCACGCTCAGTCGTGCCCGCATAAAGTATTCCCCGACGAGGAGCAGGCCCTGCTCCTCGTCGGGGAATACTTTATGTCCGTGTGTCGAGGCTCGCAGCTTGTCTACTCTCGCCAGAAGGGAGCGAGCCTCATACGCCTCCACATCGTACGATCCTCCTCTTGCAGACCTAGCTCATCGAGCTTGACGCACTCGTAGCGGTCGTTTAGGTAGACACGAGGCCCTACGCTGAGCTCTGGGCGAAGTAGAGAGAGGCTATCGGAGCGATACGATGTGCGCACGCCTGCCATATCTAGCAGAGTATGGAAGGTTACGTTGGAAGACACGGGCTTAAACGCATTACCCCTTGCGCTCTCTACCCGCTCAGGAAAGTGCTGCTTGTACGCCGGAGAAGCCCAAAAGAGCGCAGGGATATGCAGCTGATAGTAGGAGAGGGACGGAGAGGAGTGCAAGATGCGCTCTCGCTCATCGTCGTAGACGTCCTCGCCGTGGTCGCTGATGTAGAAGAGTGCCGTAGAGGCATTAGTCTTAGCCTCTAGCTTTGTCATCAGACTATCGAGCAGCAGATCCGTCAAACGAATTGCGTTGTCGTAGCCATTGATCAACCGCTTCCGCTCGCCGACTGAGGCTCGCTCGGCTTGGTCATCGAGGAAGTGAGCTTGCATACGTGGGTAGCGATCCTTGTAGCTGAAGTGTGCGCCGTAGCTATGCAGTACGATGAATAGCTTGCGATGCCCTGCCGCAAGGGCCCGATCGACATACGGAAGCATATCGGTATCATAGATCGGCTGACGATCTAGGAGCGAAACACCCTCGTACAGCTCCTGCTTGATGCGGTGGTGCTGATTGGCTTGCATGGCGAAGAAATCCACAAAACTCCTATTCTCTGGCTGATTACTCAGATAGATCGTATAGAACCCAGCCTCTCGCATCGCTGTGAGTAGTCCTTTGACCTTGGGTAGATCCTCTGCGTGGTGGGCGTCGGCAGGCGAGAGTAATATAGGGACACTCTTGTAAGTGGTGTTGGACTGTGTGATGACGTCCGTGAAAACACTCATTTGCTCTCGACGTCGCATGAGTCTTGGGTTCGTAGCCCTTGGGTAGCCGTAGAGCTCCCAGCTGTATGCTCTGGAGGTTTCTCCCAGTACGAAGATGTAGATCTCCTCTAGGTCGCCAGAGCGTTCGCTCGTAGCGTTGTAGCTAAAGTCTGCCGATGTTTGCTCGTAGCTAGCCACTTCTTGTAGCTTGCCTAGGGCAATGCGCATATTGTTGAAGACGCTCAGTGGATAAACCTCGTTGCGGAGCTTGTAGCCCTCCAGCTCTGGCGAGCGGCGAAAGGCAAGTATAATCATCACTGTGGCAATGATGAGCCCCGAGGCCGTCAGCACACGCCTAGTCTTGAGCGATAGTTCACTGCGCATCTTGATCGACCTAATGGCCAAAGCAGTGGCAAGACCATAGACCGAGAGCACCCCTGCGATTGGGAGGATAATGCCCGAGAGGAGTTCGCCAGCTTCGTCGCTATTGGAGGTAAAGAGGTTGAGGATCATATCCACGGCGATGACACTCCCCGAGAATATGGTCAGTAGGACAAGCTGAAAGGCATTGATCAAGATAAGCGGAATAGTCCACATTAACCCTCGCCCCGGCTTCTTGAAGATAGCGAAGAAGGCCATATAGATACCTAGAGGCAGGAAGAGGTTGATGATCGACTGTGGATAAGGACTAGAGGAGGTCCAGTAAAGTACTACATTGGGCAGAAGTAGTGCCCAAACGAGGCACACATAGTAGAAACGCTGATCGAGTGTGCGTAAGCGGCGCTTGAGTATTTGGAGCAAGTTCACAGAATATACTTGAGTTAGTCGTGGTGATAGGGCTCACCACGAAGAATAGTCATGGCACGATAGATCTGCTCTACGGCGAAGAGGCGTACCATTTGGTGCGAGAAGGTCATACGGCTTAGGGTAATCTGTTCGTTGGCCCGTGCATAAACGTCGGGGGAGAACCCATAGGGTCCTCCTATGACGAAGACCATACGCCGCTCTCCCGAAACCATTCGCTCCTCGAGATGCCGTGCGAAATCCACACTAGTGTAGGCTTTGCCTCGCTCATCGAGCAGAACAAGGCGGTCGGTTGGCTCAATCTGTTTGAGCAGCTCCCGACCCTCCTGCTCTTTTTGTAGCTGAGGCGTAGTCTTGGCCGAGCGCTTGACGTCCGGCAATATCTTTAGGTCGAATGGGAGGTAATGCCCAATCCGACCAACGTAGACTTGGATCAGCTCGTCTAGAGCTCTACTGTCTGTCTTGCCGATGACCAGCAATGTGATGCGCATGCAATGCTATCGTTGAAACAAAAAATAGCTAGGAGGCGTGTCGTAGCATAGCACTTGACGTATGCCGACACGCCGCCTAGCCTTTGATCTATCTCGTATCTAAGACGAGCCCAAACTAAAATGGCAGATCGTCTGCGGCGGCTGGTGCTGCTCCGAGGCCAGAGGTTGGCATCGTGGGAGCAGAGCCGAGCGGATCGAAGGCCTGTGGCTGTGGTGCTGCGTAGCCTGCAGGTGTGGGGGCTGGTGCTACCTGCTGCTGTGGTGCAGATAGAGATACTAGCCCACGATCTACACGCCAAGCACGCACCTCTGTGTACCAGCGACCGTTAAATTCACGGCTCTCGATGTCGATCTGCACCGTTACGTCCTCGCCGACTTGTAGGCCGATGCGGTCAATGTTGTCGCCCCATAGATTGAAACAAATCTTCTTGGGGTACTGACCATCGAGTGTCTCGAGTACATAGTCCTGCTTCTTCCACTCCTTGCCAGAGGCCTTGCCTACTCCACTCTGCAGAGGCAGTACGTGGATGATCTTACCTTGTATTTCCATAATTTTTTATCCCCTTTGCGTTGGGTTATCTATCGTTATATATTGTATTAAGTCTGATTATTTGCCCGAGCGGAACCCAATGATGTGGCGTACCTCCTCGATCGTCTTGGCGGCATGCTCACGAGCTCGCTCTGCTCCTTGACGGGCGATGCGGCGCAGCAGATCTTGGTCTGCGCTGAACTCTGCGATGCGCTCACGGATAGGCGCAGCGTAGGCGTTGATATCGGCCGCAAGCTGTTTCTTCATATCGCCATAGCGAATGGAGCAGTCGTTGTATAGCTCATCGAAGTGCTGGTAGACCTCTGGCGTAGACACAATCTCCATGAAAGTAAATAGATTCTGTATCACGTCTGGCTTCTCGCTATTGGGCTCGGTGGGGCCCGAGTCCGTTACGGCTTTCATCACCTTCTTACTGATGGTTTTCTCGTCGTCCATCAAGTAGATGCAGTTGCCGTCGCTCTTGCCCATCTTACCAGAGCCATCTAGCCCCGGTACTTTGACGGCCTTGCCTGCTAGAGAGTAGCTCTGTGGCTCTGCGAAGTAGTCTACCCCATAGATCGTATTGAAGCGTCGAGCGAACTTACGTGCCATCTCCATATTCTGCTCTTGGTCCTTGCCTACTGGTACCTTCACTCCTTTGTGTAGTAGGATATCGGCTGCCATAAGTGCAGGGTAGGTCAATAGTCCCGCATTGACGTTGTCGGGCTGCTGACGAGCCTTCTCTTTGAAGCTCGTCGTGCGCTCTAGCTCGCCCAGATAGGCATTCATATTGAGGTATAGATAGAGCTCTAGCACCTCGGGTACATCACTCTGTATATAGATCGTTGCTTGCTCTGGGTCTAGACCACAGGCCAGATACTCTGCTAGGATTGTATAAGCATTGCGCACGATGTTGTCGGGGTGCGGATGCGTCGTCAAGGAGTGCCAGTCTGCGATGAAGAAACGACAGTCATACTCTCTCTGCATCTGGACGAATGCGCGTACAGCCCCGAAGTAGTTGCCCAAGTGCAAGTTGCCAGTGGGGCGAATACCGCTAACTACTATTTCCATTTAGTCTTGTCTACTCTTGTAATCTCTGTTTATTAGCTTACGAAGATAGTGGTTAATCCTCATTCCTGCAAAATGAAAGTATTGTTTTACAGACGGATAAACGAGGGTGTAACTTCCATCAATCAGCCATATATCAAACTATTGCCCCCTCCCTAGAAGCGGATAGATGTCATAGACAAGGCGGTGCGTCGAGGTTTGTACACCGACGCACCGCCTTGTCTTATACTCTTCTTAGGCGTATCTAGCCGGAAGCTAGTTTAGCGGATCGAGAGTTTGCTTACGTGCTTGCCCACTCTGAGCAGGTAGATGCCCTTGGTAAGTGTAGATACGTCTACACGAGCATCTGCCGAGAGCTTGCGCTCTAGTACGAGGCGACCAGATAGGTCGAGCAGCTGTACGGTAGCCCCTGCCTCAACACCTGAGAGCTCTACATAGCTCACAGCAGGATTGGGGTGTAGAGTGAAGGCCGTAGCCGCCACATCGCTCACTGAGGTCTTGTGCTTGACTACCACTACGATCTCTGGCTCTTTGGTCACCACGAACTTGTATGGTGCCTTGAGGGCTACGCCATCTACCTTGACCTCAGCCACCTTGTAGTCTGTCGCTGGCTCTACAATCAGCTCTAGCTCTGTGCCGAATAGTACTGCCTTGAGGTTGGGGTTGCCCTTGATCGACAGAGTAGCATGCTCAACCTCTGGGAGCTTGACCTCGAACTTAATCTCTACTCCCTCGTAGGGCTTAGGCTCTGCTCCACCATTCCTGTCGAGCACCTTCCAGCCCTTTGCCTTGGCTTCTGCCACTGTGATAGGGCTGAGGCGTTGGTACTCTCTATTGTTGGTGCCGTCTACAACGACTAGCTTGCCCTCTTTCTCTCTCTGAGCCTCGGAGAGGGTGGGGAGCTGGCTGACCAAATGTGCCATAGCGTGGGGAGATAGTTTGTTCCCAGCGATGTGCAAGCCAAGGAGTTTTTGGTTGTTCGCTATGTCTAGCCAAGTGAGCTTGCTGATGTTCTCGCATACGAGATAGGCTAGCTCGGTGTTTTTGCTCAGATCGAGAGCCGAGAGCGCCGCATTGCCAGATATACGTAGCTCCTTGAGCTTGGTGTTTGCACTTAGGTCAATGCTTGTGAGCTTGTTGAAGTTCAGGTCTAGGCTCTCCAAGTTTTTGAGCTGGCTGACGTCCAGCTTAGTAAACATATTGCCCGGTGCTACAAGAAAGCGTAGGTTGGGGCTCTTGGAGAAGTCGATCGTTTCGAGGGCGTTGTCTTGGCAGCCTAGGTACTCTAAGTTGAGAGTCTGAGTAGAGATCTCGAGTGAGGTTACATCATTCTCCGAGCAGTCTAGCTCGTCTACTCGACCCACAATCTTGATTTCTTTACCTGTAAGCGTGTAAGTCTTGCGGTCGTGCCAGCCTCTACCGCTCTCGAAAGGCTCTTTGACACCCTCGATCTTCACATCGGGCGCCCCTTTGATGCCTAGCGAAATCGTTTCGCCAGATTCTTTATCCACAACTATCTTGATGACAGGCTGGTCTTGTGCTAGGGCAGCAAGGGGGAAAATCAATCCTAATAGGAGGCAAAGCATGGCAGCTCTGCTCATAAATTTTAGATGTTTCATCGTTAAGTTTATTAATGATACACTTTGCGAATAGATGATTCGCACACTACATTCGGCAAAGTTGCGGATTTTATGTATAAGACCCTTGCATTTTGTTGATTTTACCTAGACAATACACTCAAAAACACGGCATAAGCAATGTTTGAATATCTCTATCTAGCCCCCACCTAGCCCCATCTGTGGGAGACAAGCTAAAAGGGGCTAGATTTATATTTTAGCTCAAATTCCAGAATGTTGATGAGAGAAATGCTTTGAAGATGGGCGAAAAACGGCAGATCGCGTATTTGGCCTCTAGGAGGCTCTACACTGCGTTTACCTTCAATTTGGCACTTAGTCCCAGCTGAATGAAAACAACCGCTTAAAACGTCTAATTTGTATTGGTTTAATAATGAGCTGGATAAAATGGAGTTTGCTCCGATTTAATCTAAGTCAAGCTCCGATTTCAGAATTTCTCTGCACTAATCTTTTCGGATGTGTGTACACATCGCATCGGATTAGTCCTACAATCCAAGAAAAACGCTTAGAGTTTTTTCGCGAAGGCGAACCAATCGCCCTAGAAGTAGTTCGCCATTCGTCCCAATTTGACGCCAATTCGTTTACATCATTTAACGAAAAGCGCGAAAAGCTGATTGCCATGTTTTCCGTTTTTCATCGTAGCATGTGGTGTAGCCTATCGGGAGGAATTGAGCATAGGAGGATAGAATTTCCAAGCTATACCCCATTAGGCTAGTATCCCCAATAGAGAGCTCGCTCTAAGTCTAGGTAAAATGCTTACACATAGTATCTAGAGCGTTGAATCGAAGAGAAATATTATGTACATTTGCATCAGATCTATTTGGTTGTACTCGGTTTCATCTTGCCAATCTATTAGAACTACTATGAATAGGCGATGGAGGTGTAGAGAAGCCAGAGTATTCTTGATCCCTTGATTTAAGTTAGATAATTGGATAAGAACGATGAAAGCGAAGTATTTAATGATTGCCATGTTTGCGATCTTTGCTGGCATTATCTATGGAGTTTCTAGAAGCCCCTAGTCAGCAGAAGGTTAAGCTACGCTTCGTGATAACCTTTGACGATGGTACTACCCTCTAGCGTACCGAAGTACTGGAGATACGAGAGAAATCCTAATAGCACCCGAGTAGCTCCCCTTTGAGGCTTTATAGTAGTACCTTAGCTCTTTAAGCGACAACGTCGCGTATGGCGTGGTCGATCAACGGGGTACAGTAATCCCTATGCCGAACTCACATTAAAATGAATATGTTTGCTCGAAGTTGTATGAATAACCCTCCGCTAAACCCAATTAATTAAATGGCTATGAACACTATAAAACAATGCCTTAATACCCATATAAGGAACATAAACAGCAGCTTACTTGTAGGTCTACTACTATTGCTCTCTCTACCACTAGGGGCTCAAGTTGACGAAGATGTAGTCATCACGATGAAGACAAACAAGGCCATCGGGGATACTATTGTTATGGAGTTTGCTGATGATTCCAAAACATTTCGACTAGAAGGAGCAACACTTATTGAGAAGAGGGAAGCCTTTTTTCTCAAAATGTTCTATAAGGTAACCAGCCCTACACTTAAGCTCTTTGGTGATATTGGGCTCTTGATGGTTCCTCGCTGTGGGCTCACCGAGATAGACCTCGGCAAGCATACTCGTTTCGGCTATATCGACTGCTCCAACAATCAACTCAAGCGACTTGACCTCTCTAATGTTACGCTAGGCTCACTATACAGCGAAAACAACCAATTGGAGGAGCTCGATCTTAGCAAAAGCCCCAATCTGCAGATGCTAACATGCCAAAATAACAAACTCAGAGAAATAGATTTAAGTAACAAGCCTAAGCTATCCGAGGTAGATTGTTCGGGTAATGCTCTAGAACGCCTCGAGCTCTCTGGTTCCAACTTAGAGAGACTAAACTGTGAAAACAATAATATTCGAAGTCTTGACCTTCGATCCTGCGATAATCTTACCAGACTATACTGTAGAGGCAATGACCTTGGCGAAATAGACCTGAGTCATTCCCCTGAGTGTAGAACATTAGATTGCTCGATCAATAAGTTGACAGACATACGGGTAAGCGATCGAACTTCGTTTGTGTTCCTATCGCTACACAGCAACCGACTAAAAGACTCTTCCCTAAAAAGGTTAGTAAGCTCCCTGAGGGATGTAACGCCAAACACACCATTCGTCTGTATCGACAAAAAGAACCTCAATGAGGGAAACGAAGTAAGCCAAGAAATCGTTGATCTGGCTACCGAAAAAGGATTCTCTGTCAGAGACTATAACGGAGGTATTGGGGAAGACGGGAAAGTGAGTAATAAAGGCGTTGTCTATATCCATCCGGAGGGAATATCCCAGCCTAGGCTCTCAAGAGATGATCTGCACTTATACCCCAACCCAGCTTACACCTATGTCAATATAGTAGGCGCACACCATGGAGAGCCACTAAGACTCTACACACTAGATGGCAAATTGGTGCGACAACAGATCCTGCAAGGGGAAGACGATTCCCTCGATCTTAGTAAACTCGAGCGAGGCATATACATCCTCCTAGTAGGACCGAGGGCAAAACGAATTACGCTCAAATGAGCTTGATTATTTTTATCCACAAGTAGTCTTACGTGAGTTCGGCGTAAGCCTAAGCTCTTTTTAGATTATTGACTACGTGCTCTAAGTCTAGTGAAGGCTTCTTCTCCAAGGATTGGTAAGCAATGAGTCCTGCAAGTAGATTGGAGCAAAAGTTGTGTATGGTACGATGTCTGGTATGTTCGATTGGGCAATGTTCTTGAGTTGGTCGTTACCCGATTCAATCAAGGCACGTTTACGCAGAAGAACCTTGTCATGCAGATGCATCAAGGGGTTCTTCATATTGCGTTTGCGCTTGGTAATCATATGAATATCATCAACAAACAGTCGTTCAAATAGATCCTGTGAGATGTATCCTCTGTCAGCCACGAGTTTACCAAAGAGCTTGTTTGTAAAGGCATCACTCTTCAAAGGTTCTCTATCATCTGTAGCTCCATGGGTGATTCTAAAAGTGATGATTTCCCCTCTGTCATTAATCACGAGATGTAGCTTAAACCCATAAAACCAGCCCAGCGTAGTCAACTACACAATATATTTCTACTAACTTTGCCTTATCCATAGGATGGGAGTATTTGGTTATCTGTTTGACTTACAACTTAAAGATACTAAATATCTCCCATTCTTACAGTAGATAAACCACTGAGAATCAAGAAAAACTACTGAATCCTTACTCCATTTCTTATACCGAACTCACGTTAAATCGGATTGATGCCCCATATATGCTCCCATTGAGTCATTGCCCTCGAGGGCTCGGCCAGTGGCTATTTGGGGCGAATAGGGTTCTGTGTTTATCTTTGTCGTAGAAATAATTAGATAATAGAAATAGAAAAATGGCATTACAATGCGGCATCGTAGGTCTACCCAATGTGGGTAAATCTACGCTTTTTAACTGCCTATCAAACGCTAAGGCGCAGTCTGCTAACTTCCCCTTCTGTACAATCGAGCCCAACGTAGGGGTAATCACTGTGCCCGATGAGCGTCTCAATAAATTAGCCGAAATCATCAACCCCCAGCGCATCGTCCCTACCACAGTGGAGATTGTAGATATTGCGGGTCTAGTTAAAGGAGCTAGCAAGGGCGAGGGGCTAGGGAATAAGTTCCTCGCCAATATCCGCGAGACTGATGCAATCCTACATGTGCTACGCTGCTTCGACGACGACAACATCACCCACGTAGACGGCTCGGTAGACCCCGTGCGTGATAAGGGTATCATTGATACGGAGCTACAGCTCAAGGATCTGGAAACGGTAGAGGCACGCATACAGAAAGTAGCCAAGCAGGCGCAGACAGGTGGCGACAAGGTAGCCAAGCAGACCTATGAGGTACTGCTCCGCTACAAGGCTGCCCTCGAGCAGGGGCTCAATGCCCGTACGGTAACTTTCGACACCAAAGACGAGCAGAAGATCTCCAAGGAGCTGTATTTGCTCACGAGCAAGCCCGTGCTTTATGTGTGCAATGTCGATGAAGCGAGTGCCGTGTCGGGCAATAAGTATGTGGAAGCCGTGCGTGAGGCAATCAAGGGTGAGTCTGCCGATATCTTGGTCGTAGCGGCTAAAATCGAGAGCGAGATCGCCGAGCTGGAGACCTACGAGGAGCGTCAGATGTTCCTTGGCGAGATTGGTCTAGAAGAGAGTGGTGTGGCACGTCTTATTAAGGCTGCTTATAGTTTGCTCGGCTTGCAGACCTACTTCACCGCTGGGGTTCAGGAGGTGCGTGCTTGGACGTACACCAAGGGGAGCAAGGCTCCTCAGTGTGCAGGCATCATTCATACCGACTTTGAGAAAGGCTTCATCCGTGCCGAGGTCATCAAGTTCGACGACTTCATTCACTATGGCGGCGAAACAGCAGTCAAGGAAGCTGGCAAAATGGCTGTCGAGGGCAAGGAATACGTGGTGCAAGACGGCGACATCATGCACTTCCGCTTCAATGTTTAGGCGATTCTATCGAATTCAATAACGAACAAAAGAGGGGCTGTAGCAAAATCAAACTTGCTACAGCCCCATTTATTATCGCAATGATTATATCGCTTGGATAAACGATCCAATACATTTCAAACGTGAGTTCGGTATAAGATATGGAGTAAGAATTGAGTATTTTTTCTTGATTATCAATGGTTTATCTATTGGAAGAATGGGAGATATTTAGTATCTTTATAGTTGTAAATCAAACAGATAGCCAAATACTCCCATCCTATGGATAAGGCAAAGTTAGTAGAAATATATTGTGTAGTTGATGAGTTTTGTAAAGGCGCTGATCGCTACATGGCACTTAAGCATACTGATCATGTTTCACTTGTCAAGAATGAGAGACCTTAAATCATTCTATCTAGGCTACATCAAAAGGCATTGTCAGCAGGACTTTCCTAAACAGCTATCTTACAATCGCTTTGTTGAGCGACAAACTTCTGTTGGAGTTTATCTGCTACTTTTTCTCAACCTCCGCTGTCTGGGTCCTTGTACGGGCATTTCGTTCATTGACTCGACGCCGCTGCGTGCTTGCCATATCAAGCGCGCTCATCAACACCGTAGCCTCAAGGGCTGGGCACAAACTGGGAAATCTACGCTGGGCTGGTTTTATGGGTTTAAGCTACATCTCGTGATTAATGACAGAGGCGAAATCATCACTTTTAGAATTACTCATGGAGCTACAGATGATAGAGAACCTTTGAAGAGTGAAGCCTTTACGAACAAGCTCTTTGGCAAACTCGTGGCAGACAGAGGATACATCTCACAGGATCTATTTGAACGACTGTTTATTGATGATATTCATATGATTACCAAGCGTAAACGCAATATGAAGAACTCCTTGATGCATCTGCACGACAAGGTTCTTCTGCGTAAACGTGCCTTGATTGAATCGGTTAACGACCAACTCAAGAACATTTGCCAAATCGAACATACCAGACATCGTTCCATAAACAACTTTTGCTCCAATCTACTTGCAGGACTCATTGCTTACCAAGCCTTGGAGAAGAAGCCTTCACTAGACTTAGAGCATGTCGTCAGCACCCTAAAAAGAGCATAAACTTACGCCGAACTCACGTCATATCCAAATGAAGGAAGTTACATTGCATGGTCGGCAGTTTGAGCTCTATATCACGGCCGAGGAAATCAATAAAGCGGTTGTGGCTCTAGGGCATAGGCTCAAAGAGGACTTTAAGGGCAAGAACCCGCTGTTTGTCTGCGTTATGAACGGGGCGTTTATGTTTGCCTCCGAGCTGATGTATGCCATTGACGAAGACTTTGAGGTAGCCTTCGCACGCTACTCGAGCTATGAGGGTACGCAGAGCACCATGAAGCTCAAAGAGATTATGCCTGTAGCACCTGAGCGCATTAAGGGGCGTATCGTCGTCATTGTGGAGGACCTGATTGACACAGGCTATACGATGCAGTGTGTGCGCGACCTCTACCTTACCCAAGGTGCCCAAGAGGTGCATATTGCGTCGATGCTCAGCAAGCCTGCTGCGCTCAAGTGTGATGTACATGCCCAGTATGTAGCCATGGAGATTGACCCTAAGTTCATCGTAGGGCACGGCTTAGACTACGACGATTATGGCCGTATGTACAAGGATATCTATCAACTCAAGGACTAAACTGTAAAATATAATACATTAAGTATGCTAAATCTTATCATCTTTGGAGCTCCCGGCTCTGGCAAAGGCACTCAGAGCGAAGTGCTCATCGAGAAGTATGGATTTGACCATGTGTCTACTGGGGATCTGCTGCGTGCGGCTATCAAGGCGCAGACCGAGCTAGGTCAGGCGGCCAAGGGCTATATAGATGCTGGTCAGTTAGTACCAGACGAGCTCATCATCGGTCTAATCGAGCGCGTGCTTGAGGAGCGTAAGCCCAAGATCGGCCTTATCCTCGACGGCTTTCCTCGTACAGTGCCACAGGCAGAGGCTCTCGACGGTCTGCTGGCTAAGTACCAGACTGCTGTGCATGCCGTGCTAGACCTACAGGTAGACGAAGACGAATTGGTGCAGCGTCTGCTTAAGCGTGGGCAGGAGAGTGGCCGTAGTGATGACAATCTAGAAACGATACAGAAGCGTCTATCGGTCTATCATGCCCAGACTGCCCCTCTGGCTGAGTATTACGCCAAGAAGGGGGTTCACTATGCCCTAGAGGGTATGGGCGCTATCTCCGATATCACAGCACGTATCTCGGCTGTGGTAGATAGCCTCAAGTAAACATCAAACCAAAACAATGGCAGAATCAAATTTTGTCGATTATGTCAAGATCTACTGTCGCTCGGGTAAGGGCGGCAGAGGATCTTCGCATTTCCGACGAGAGAAATATATCCCCAAGGGTGGCCCAGACGGTGGCGACGGAGGACGTGGCGGACACGTCTACATCCGTGCCAATGGTAACTACTGGACGCTCCTGCACCTGCGCTACGAGCGACACATCATGGCTACGGCAGGGCAGGGTGGTAGTGGTAAACGATCCACTGGTGCCGACGGCGAGGACCGCACCATCGAGGTGCCCGTGGGGACGGTAGTCTACGATGCCGAGACGGGCGAGTTCATTATGGACCTCAACAGGGACGGTCAGGTGGAGATGCTCCTCAAGGGTGGGCGTGGAGGTAAGGGTAATACCCACTTCAAGACCGCTACCAACCAAGCTCCTCGCTATGCACAGCCGGGTGAGCCTGCTCAGGAGCGTACCGTTATCCTCCAGCTCAAGATGCTCGCCGATGTAGGGCTTGTGGGGCTACCTAATGCTGGTAAGTCTACGTTGCTCTCTGTGCTGACGGCAGCCAAGCCCAAGATTGCAAACTATCCCTTTACTACTCTTGAGCCCAATCTGGGCATGGTGCAGTATCGCGACAATCGCTCTTTCGTGATGGCGGATATACCGGGGATTATCGAGGGGGCGTCCGAAGGCAAGGGTTTGGGACTCCGCTTCCTGCGCCATATCGAGCGCAATGCTCTACTGCTATTTATGATTCCTGCCGATACGGAGCATATCGCTCAGGAGTATCAGCTTCTGCTGAGCGAACTTACCAAATACAATGCCGAGCTTGCCGACAAACGTAAGGTACTCGCCATTACCAAGTGTGACCTCATCGATCAAGAGCTGCAAGAGCTACTACGTGCCGAGCTCCCTGAGGGGCTACCTGTGATTTTCATTTCTGCGGTGGCACACATGGGGCTCGTTGAACTCAAGGATCTGCTCTGGAAAGAGCTCAACCGAGAAACCAAACACCAAGTAGAGAGCATAGTCCACAAGGCTATGGACATCAAGAGCCTAGAGTGGGACGATGACTGGGACGATGCCCCAGAGATTGAGGAAGACGAAGAGTATGACGAGGGAGACTGGGGGGAGGACACGGATATTGAGATTGACTGGGACGAAGAACCATAGTAGAGGCAGAGCGGAGTTTATGAGGTTGGTCGTGTGGGGTACTATGGTCGCTGGGGTGACTAGGTTCAGGCTTATAGGTCTGACTGCTCTATTGACTTGTATATGTGCTGGCACGAGTATGGCACAGAGTAGCGACCTGACGATCACACCGCTGAGCGATATTGCCAGACTAGAGCACAACCCAGCCTATTTCCCCAAGCAGAGGCGGATAATCCTCGGGGTAAATCTAGGTCAGGACGTGCGTATGAAGGATAAACCCCTCTCTTCTGTTGGTCGCCTTACTTGGGGGCATAGTGGTCTGCTAGATCTCCCGGACTACGAGCGTAGAGGCGTAGCACTGTCCTTTGGTAGGCCTACACGTTGGGGATTTTTGAGTATTCTTGGTGGGTACAGCTCTTTGGGTTATGCGTATCTAGATGCACCCTTGAGAGATTTTGCCCGTTTGCCGATAGGGTGTCTTGTGGGACGCTCCCTCGTGAGCGAGGGCGTACGGCTACGACAGACGGACTATCTCTATGCCTCGGCGGGTTGGTCGTTCGATGAGCTTCTTGAGTATCGTCGCCTTAGACTGGGGCTTAGGCTGCGTGTGATGATGGGGCTACGGCACTTCGAGCGGGATATGGGGCGCTTCAACCTCAAGGCCTCCCCCAAGGGCGACGTAGTTGATGCCAATATCGACTATGAGTTCCTTAGAGCTGGGTTTATTTATTACGGCGAGCGAGAGTACCGCAAGGTAAGTATCGCCGAGTATTATGGTCAGCAAACCTCGGTAGGGCTGGCTTATGGGCTAGCTGCCGAGCTAGGCTTTGAGTATGACCTTAGCAATCAGCTCACGCTATCGTGGACCATCACGGATCTTGGTGGAATTCATTGGGAGCGTGCCCTACGAGGTCGGACAGGCGCCGACCCCAAAGTAGAGGCCAAGGATAAGCGATTTGCCCAGAAGCCCAAGGCCAAGGATACGCCAGAGGGACCCAAGAACATCTCCGATATTCTCTATCAGGTAGACGAGGTGGTGGGTAAGAATGTACAGACCCAAGACGCCTATTCGGCCGGTACTAATACATGGTTGGCTCCTCGTGGTCATGTAGCTCTGGAGTATTGTCCTATCAAGGCGTTCAAGCTCTCGGGCTTGGTTGGAGCATCTGAGTACGACTACAAGCATTACGCTTGGGAGGCTGCACTAGCTGCTACATGGCAACCTAGCCACTACTTCGGGTGCAACCTCGCCTTTTTTTCGCATCATCACTCACGTGCTAATGTTGGCCTTGGGCTCACAGGCGGTCTTGAGCAGTTACTTCTCTCTGTGTCTATTGCCAAGGGATTTTCATCGGGCCGTTTGGGCGATCGGTATATACAGCTAGGGATGCAATTGAACTTCTAATGCATCATCTTAATGATGCCTAAAAACAATAGCTCTATGAAAACGAAGTGGTCTATTTGGTTTGTTGTGCTGGCGTTGTTTCCCAGCCTCTCGGCCTATGCCCAGAGCAATTCCTTCATAATGCTTGGCTCCCTCAACGATTTTGCAGCCCTAGATCTCAATGCCTCGCACATCCCCGATCGAGGTACGGTACTGGTAGGTTTGGGTTCGAGTATAGACGTCCGCTCTCAGAGTGGTATACTCACCCCAGAGCTTTCTCCTTTTTGGGGTCGTTCAAGCTCTTTGGAGCTAGATCGCCCCGATGTGAAGTCTGGTAAGATAGGCTTGGATCTAGGAGTGAACACCAAGTGGGGTTTCTTCTCGTACCAGCTTTCATTCAACTGGATTGGAGAATATACGGCAGATCCTGCGATCAGAACCTTGATACAGACCAATCCTACTCAGCTTGCAGGTAAGCACATACAGACTGGAGGATTGGGGGAATATTTCCTTGGCTACCAAGAGCACGCTATGGGGTTCTCTACCGATAGACTATTGTCGAGCCGACGGCTCAAGGTCGGGGCTAGATTCAAGCTGCTTCATGGCTTCGACTATCGAGATAGTAAGCCCGAATACCTGACCCTTGGCTTCGATGTCAAGGGAGGACTCTCCGAGGCCTCTCTACGCTACACCGCCGTGCGTACTGGAGTAACCGGAGGGTTTGTTCCCGGTGATCCCAAACAAGGAGAAGCCGCAGACAGATATTATCGCATGGAGGGAATGCCCGGAGGACGCTCTACAGGCTGGGGGATTGACCTCGGTGTGGAGTACGAGCTAACCCGTGATCTTAGTTTTGGCCTTGCTCTCAATGATCTCGGGTTCCTCGTTTGGGATAGAGCCGTAGAGGTGGAGGCTAATTGGCCCAAGGAGTCGCCCTACCACTTCGTCAATAACTCTCGTTGGGGAGAGTCAAAGCCTAACGACTCTCACGTAGACAAGGCACTTCTCCGCTTGAAGCAGATAGATGACTTGCTAGACAATGATCTTATCCTCAAACGGCATATCTCATCATTGCGCACATGGGTCCCTGCTCATTTCTACCTCACCTCGACCTACAAGCCTATGCATTGGCTACAGCTCAAAGCACTTGCCGGAGCATCTCTCTATCGTAGTAAGGCAAACTGGGAGGGTGCATTGGGACTCGTCTTACAGCCAACCAAATGGTTAGGGACCACGGTGACTTATTCTTCTGTCCCATTTGCTAGAGGCGAATTCGGGGCTGGGTTAGTGTTTGGGAAATATCTGCAGGTCGCATTTGGGCTCGACGGGCTTGGACATAGCAAGCACAGTGTACGAAGCTATATCGGAGTACATGTGCGTATCTGATCGTTGTAACTAAATAATCATGCTGAGCGAACAGCTAAAGACATATCTGATAGAGTTTCTTGTGGGCGTCGAGGTCGATGCTCAGACAGTCCGAGCTGGTTGCATCACGGATAGACAGTTGGCACGTGCCAACCTGATTGGCTATACTCGCAATCCTAGGGAGATGACTCGCTACAAGCTAGTCATCTATCCCTCGGATTTTTTCGACTTCGGGGTCTATGGCACAGAGCAAGCTCAGCCTATCTTACCCTTACAGGACTGGAGGGGTATCCCTCTGCTCTTTGGAGAGGCCCGAGAGGAGTGGATCAACGAGGGCAAGACGCTTGTAGTATATGCCGATGTCTTAGCCTCTACCTACTATCTCACTAGCCGATATGAAGAGATGTATCGCCGAGGAGAGCGGGATCAACATGGGCGTTTCCCCGGCAAGTCCTCTCTTCCTTACCGAGCAGGCTTTATCCATCGTCCTATTGTAGACGAATACGGAGAGGTTCTCAGGGCGATACTGCTAGAGCACGATATGCTCTCTAGCCGAGGACTATCGCTTTGCGCTCGTCCGCCCTTCTTCAGTAAGATCAACCTTACGCACGATGTTGATCAGCCCTACCTCTATCGAGGAGTGTGGAGCTACTTGAGGGCTGTGCTCAAAGATGGGCGTAATCCCTTCACCGCTTTCGGACTGTGCTTTGGGCACCCTAAAAACGATGAGTTCAATACCTTCAGCAAGTTCATCGCATGGAATAAGCAGCTTATTCGCAGGACGCCCGAGGGTATGACGGATATGATTTTCTTCCTCAAGACCCCTGCCGATCATAAGCTCGACAAACCGAACTATCGGTTGCGCCGACCCTATATGCGTACCCTGCTTGCACAGATGAGGCGAGCTGGGGCTCGGTTAGGCTTGCACTGCAGCTATGCCTCTGGGCTGATGCCTCAGCTCATCGCTGAGCAGAGGCAGTATCTGCAGAAGCAACTAGGTATGACGATCCATAAGTCTAGGCATCACTTCTTGGCGTTGCGTGAACCGGAAGACATGTTGCTCCTCTATAGTGCTGGCATTAGGCACGACTACACGATGGGTTATGCCGATGTGGCAGGGTTTCGTTTGGGAACGTGTCGCCCAGTTAAGTTTATTAATCCCAATACACGTAGCCTCACAGAGCTTGTGCTACACCCCTTGACGATGATGGACGTAACCCTCTCAAGGCAGGACTATATGGGGCTCAGCCTACAAGAGGCCGAGAGCTACGCTGAGGGATTGATTAGACAAGTGGCTCACTACAACGGCGAGCTCAATCTGCTTTGGCACAATGAGCAGTTTAGCCCTACGGTACATTCGTGGCAGACTTCCCTATACAGATATTTATTAGGTGTCATTGAGGATATAGAGTATGAAGATCTGCAGCGCAGAGATCCCGAGGCTGTAGAACTGGCCAAGCACCTTAGTTCGTGCGGTGGTACCGAAATACATCTTTAGTTTGGCATGAAGCGAGTCCTAATTCTTTGCGATCTCTACCCCCCTGCCTTCGCTCCCCGTGTGGCTTATCTGACGCAGTACTTGCGCTCCTTCGGTTGGCAACCGATGGTTTTCACAGAGCAGGTCGGTACCCATCAGCTCTTTGCCGACTTCCTAATCCCTTGCCCTGTCTATCGAGTGTACTTACGCCCCGAGCGAGGTTGGGAGCGTTTGTTGGCTTTTGCCTTGGAGCTCGTGGCTGAGTACAAGGAGCGGAGCTTTGCCCGTACTATCATAGCTTACATGCAGGAGCACGGACTCGCTCGCCCCGATGCCATTCTCTGTATGACCTATCGCAAGTTCCCGCTCCGCACAGCGCAGACGCTGGCTCGGCTCTGGGGCGTGTCTTGGCTAGCCGATTGCAGAGATTTGGTGGAGCAGTATAGCGATGGCGATTTTTTGCCTAGACCTATTCGCTTGGGTCCCCTTCGCCTACGTTGGCTGGAGCGCTTACTAGCTAAGCGATTTATTGAGCTGCGTAACCGAGCGTTTGCATCGGCTAAGGGTGTAATTACAGTTTCTCAGTGGCATCGTAGCCTTCTTAGCCAAGTGCATTCGTCGGTTTCTATTATATATAATGGTTACGACCACAAACTCTTTGCTCCGAGCTATCCGCCTCAGACGACTTTTCGGATTGTTTTTACGGGGCGATTGCTTAGCCTTGCTATGAGGGATCCGTCGCTATTGCTCGAAGCATTGGCCTCCGAAGAGCTACGATCAATCCCCTTGTCAGTAGACTTCTACACCGACGACTACTCGGCCGAGTTGCTTCGCTCACTACCTCTTTTCGTCGCCGATCCTCGTTGTCATATTCATGCTATGGTTCCCTCACGGCAGGTGCCTAGTCTATTGGCTGAAGCCAGTATCATTCTTTTGCTCGGCAATGCTGAGAATGGGTCCGATGGCCCCAACGGAATGGTTTCAACTAAGCTCTTCGAGGCCTTGGCGATGCAGAAGCCGACATTGCTTCTCCCCGATAGCTCGGGCGAGGCAGCGCAGATCCTTGTGCGCTCTGGCTGTGGCTTAGCCTCGGGAGAGAGAGGAGAAATCATTAACTTCGTCCTACAGCACTACACTGAGTGGGTGCAGATGGGCTTCACTGCAGCACGTCATGCTGACGACCAGTACATACAGCAGTTTAGCCGCAGGCGTGAGGCTCAGCAGTTTGCTGGGCTACTAGATCAGATCACAGAATGAACGAAACGAATATATTCCGCCCACTTAGATGGGCTAAACCCTCCAACTATCCCTATAGCCTTATTGCTGGCCCATGTAGTGCCGAGAGCGAAGAACAAGTATTGCAGACGGCTCGAGCATTGGCAGGGCAGGGCGTAACGGTTTTTAGGGCTAGTCTATGGAAACCTCGTACTCGCCCCGGCGGATTCGAAGGTGTTAGCGAAGCAGGTATCCCATGGCTCGAGCGTGTGCGTGACGAGTTGGGGCTTCAGGTCGCCACAGAGGTTGCTACACCTCGCCACATAGACTTGATGCAGCGTGCCGGCTTCGATACTTTTTGGATTGGTGCACGCACGACGTCTAGCCCGTTCGCTATTACGGAGCTGGCGGAGGCTCTCAGTGGCCGAGAGGTTACAGTGCTGGTAAAGAATCCAATCAACCCCGATATTGAGCTCTGGGAGGGCGCACTGCTTCGCCTCAAAGGTGCTGGCGTTGACAACGTCGGTGCGATACATCGTGGGTTCAGTACCTATGGTGAGGCCAAGTATCGCAATACGCCTCTGTGGCAAATCCCCATAGAGCTCAAGCGTCGTCACCCCGAGCTGACCCTACTGGCCGACCCTAGCCACATAGGCGGACGCAGAGATCTGATTGAGCCTCTCTCTCGAGAAGCGATAGAGCTACACTACGACGGGCTGATCATCGAGACGCATTGTGCCCCAGATTTGGCACTCAGCGATGTTGCCCAGCAGGTAACGCCCGAGCGACTTAGGGAGATTCTTGGTGAAATCTCTATGCCAGAGGCCGACGAAGCGGGGGCCGAGGGTCTACGTGTCTGGCGAGCGGAGATAGATCGTCTAGACAATGCTCTGCTTGATCTCTTGGCCAAACGTATGAGCCTCGTCAAAGAGATTGGAGCCTACAAGGACAAAAATAATCTCTGCATTCTCCAGCCTAGTCGCTATCGAGAGCTGATGGCTCAGAGAGCAACCCTAGGACAGGAGCTAGGTCTTGATGAGGTTCTAGTACACGATCTCTTCAGCCTGATTCACGAAACTTCTATTCATCTACAGCAACAGAAGCGATGACACTACGGGCGAATGGGATACATTGGATGGTGCTTACCATTGGGAGCAATACGGATGCGCCGCGACACGTTGCATACGTAGAGCGTGCCCTAGGCGAGCACTTCTCTGTTTGTAAGGCTACCCAGCCAGTACAGACAGCGCCGATAGATTTTCCCTATGCCTCGGCAGACTTTACCAACATCGTCCTCGTGGCCAAGACTACACTGAGCCAAAACGAGGTCTACACGATCCTCAAACAGCTCGAAACTGACTGCGGACGAACCCCACAGAGTAGGCAGATTCACCCAGAGCTCGTTCCGATGGATCTTGATTTGATTGTCTGGGACGGAGAGGTCTGTAAGCCTCGGGATCTGACGCGTCCATACGTACAGAGCGGTCTAGCTGCTCTGGGCGTAGAGATCACTGACGAACATTGAACAATGAAGAATCAACTTAGACAAGGCGTGTACAGGAGCTACTTGCTGCCAATTCTAGCCCTCTGCGTCCTCCTGCCCTTGGAGCTGATGGGGCAGAGCCGTGGCGCAACGCTACACTATATCTCGCTCCCTGCGACCACCAAGACGATGGCGCTAGGCGGAGTGACAACGACTATTGTGGCCAACGATGTGGCGTTAGCACTAGAGAGCCCTGCGTTATTCGGTCTCGAACAGAATGGACAGCTCTCCCTCTCCTATATGAACTATCTCGGGAATGCGAACCTAGGTACAGCTTTCTACGGCCGGGCACTCGGGGAGCGTGGAGCTTGGGGGGTTGGAGCTCGGTTTATCGACTATGGTAGCCAAGAGGAGCGCAGCCTGCAAGGGGTTTACTTGGGCACATTCCGTCCCCGTGATGTGATGCTCCAAACCTCCTACAGCTACGAGCTGACCGAGCACCTCAGAGCTGGCATCTCGCTCAAGGGGACTTATAGCTCGATCCTCGAATATACCGCTTGGGGGCTTGGGGCTGATCTTGGTCTGAATTACTTCAGCGAAAACAAAGAACGCTCTGTGGGTATAGCGCTTGTCAATGTCGGTACGCAGTTTCGTCCCCTTGGTCTTGGCTCTCAAGAGGCGATGCCTTGGGATATTCGTGTGGGCTACTCACAGAAGTTTGCCCACGCGCCCTTTCAGGTCCATCTGACGGCATACAGCCTGCGCCCCAAGCATACGGGCGAGTTTACCCCTACGCTAGGGCGTACTGGTCGTATCCTGCGGCACCTTGCCCTAGGTGTCGAATACATTCCTAGCAATCACTTTTGGCTTGCTCTGGGCTATAACCCTCGCATTGCCCAAGACTATCGTGAGCTGAGAGGCGCTAAGCTCTCTGGGCTCTCGGCTGGCGTTGGGATCAATCGGGCAGGCTATCGTGTCGCTGTGTCTGCAGTAGCTTACGATAGTTCTTTCTGGGGCTTCATGGCGACCTTCAGTACCGACTTCGGTTTGGTCGATCGCCTCTAATTTATCCACCCATTTCTTTTTACTGATTAGGTCTATGATACATCCAAGTGCCGTCGTAGAGCAGGGAGCTGTGGTCGCCGACGATGCGATCATTTGGCACTTCTGCCACATTATGCCACAGACGGAGATTGGCTCGGGTTGTAGCCTCGGGCAGAATGTCGTGATGATGCCGGGTTCTCGGCTCGGGCGAGGCTGCCGTGTGCAGAACAATGTATCGCTCTACACGGGGGTTATCTGTCAGGACGATGTGTTTCTCGGCCCAAGCTGTGTCTTCACCAATGTGATCAATCCCCGTGCCTTCGTTAGTCGAAAGCACGAATACAAATCAACTCTCGTGCAGCAGGGAGCGAGCATCGGGGCGAATGCGACGATCGTCTGTGGTGTGACCATTGGGGCCTATGCTATGGTTGGTGCGGGAGCCGTCGTAACTAGAGATGTGGCAGACTATGCCCTAGTCTATGGTTCGCCCGCTCGACAGCATGGCTGGGTGAGCCGCCTTGGGCATCGCCTTGAGCTAGATCCTGTAACCAAAGAAGGCACTTGTCCCGAGAGTGGCGAGCGCTACCGCCTAGACCCACAGACCTCTAGGCTGATGCCCATGAGAGAAGACTAAGCTACCGATGACAATGTCGCAAGATACCTACTACACCATAGAGGCTGAGGCTGAGGGTCTGTACAGCCAGATGCGCAGCAAGTTTATCGCCTACGTGATACCTATCGAGAGCGAAGAAGAGGCTTTGGCCGAAGTGGCTCGTGTGAGAGCTAAGTACTATGATGCCCGGCACGTCTGCTGGGCATATCGTTTGGGACCCGATGGCGCACGCTATCGCTCCAACGACGACGGAGAACCCTCGGGTACCGCTGGCAAACCTATTCTCGGTCAGTTGATCTCTGCCGATTTGACCAACATCATTGCCCTCGTGGTACGCTACTTCGGGGGTATTAAGCTCGGGACTAGTGGGCTGATCGAGGCCTATCGTGAGGCGACTGTAGCCGCTCTAGCTGAGGCGACACGGCGTACCTGCATCATCGAGCGCTCTCTAAGTGCTAGCTTCGGCTACGACCTGATGGGCGAGGTGATGAGAGCCGTCAAGGAGAGTGGAGCGAAGGTGCTGCTGCAAGACTTCCGAGAGAGCTGCCGTCTAGAGCTAAGCCTTAGGGCAGACGATGCGCCAGCACTATTCGATCGTCTAGGCCGGCTCTATGGGGTACAGGTTCAGTGGTTGGATCAAGATGATACAGCATAGATAGAGCCTAGGACAAGGCTATTTTTTATTTCATAATACCTCCCCGATGCCCGAGTGATCTGCATGATTTGTTGGGAGTCGAAAGTGCAAAAAGTGACCAAATCTTCAGATTTGGTCACTTTTTGTTTTTACCTTTGGCTTATTGGTTTCGTAAATATTTCATTAATGACTACACTATGAACAGAAAGTTACTCAAGATCTGTGGCACCTTTGTGCTTACAGTCCTATTGGGCCTCTCGGCCCTCGCCCAAGGCCAACCCGAGCATCGTGTGACGTTGAGCGTTGCGCCTGATGCCAAGCAGATCAAGTTCATCGTACGCCTTACCGATGGTACTCAGGCCGCCAAGGTTTTCTTTGGAGAAGGAGAAGACAATAGCCCCATTGCCTACAAGCCCGATGGCGACAGTGGTATGACGATTGCCTATACCTTCAAGAAGCCTAGCACCGAGGAGCGCCAGATCGTTCTCGATGCTTCCGAGCTGCTGACCCTACGTATGACCAAGGCCACCAAGCAGATCAACGGAATAGTTGAGGTGATAGCTCCACGGCTGGAGCATCTTTTTGGCGACCACACGTCCCTAGAGGAACATTCCTCGCTCGATCTCTCTAGAGCCCCACGCCTCAAGTCGCTCAGCATGACCTACACGGGGCTGGAGCATGTGGTATTGCCCAAGACCAATACATTGACCTCGGTAGCTATCTCGCCTACGCTGGTGGAGAAAACCTTCCTCAAGAGTATCAATGTAGAGGCTGCTCCCAAGCTCACTCAGCTCGCTATCGGCAACCATGCACTGCCCGATACGCTCGACCTGCGCAACAACAAGGAGCTGCGTGTCCTAGGTGTGGCTGCTGGTCTAGACAAGGGGGATAAGAAGCGCAAGAAGCTGCGTGCGATCCTAGGCATCAAAGATTTAACCCTCGAGCGATTCTACGGGCAAAACAATGAGCTAGGGTTCGATCAGCTCCCCAATAGACCCGAGGAAGTGCCCCTAGAGCAATTTATCTACAGCAATCAGCGCAACTATCTACTCAACCGCCAGTATATCCAAGGCCTCACGGTCAATCTGGCGCACCTCTACAAGGCTAAGGGGATACAAGCAGGTATCTCGCTGACCAACTTCGAGTGGGTAATGGGTGTCGAGAAGGGAGAGAAAACGGAATACATTCCTATCCCCGAGGATAAGATTAAGCAGAAGGACGGTGTCTTTACTTTCGACGAGTCTATCCTCATCGACGGCAAGCGTAAGGTCTACTTCCGTATGTGGAATAGCGGCTACCCCGGCATCGGGCGCTACATTACCAAGGATAAGAAGTACAATAATAAGCTCGTTTCCTATGCTTTTACTCTCGAGAAGAAGACCTCGCACGTTGTTCTCTCTACGGGCGTCAAGGCTGGAGCACCAATCAGCCTGCGCCTTGTCTCTCGCAGTGGTAAGGCGATGATCAAAGTAGGAGCCGAGCAGCGAGAGTACGAGGTGAGTACAGACCTGCAGCAGGCGACTCCTCTGACCCTAAGATCGACAGAGGAGCATCCCGTGGTAGAGCTAGACGGAGAGCTAAGGTTGCTAGCTTGCTCGGATATCAGCCTAAAAAGTCTGGATCTGAGCAAGGCCAAGTCGCTACAAGTCCTCGACTGCTCCCGCACAGGTCTAGAGAGCCTAGACGCATCGGCCTGCGAAGACCTAGTCTACCTCTATGCCATGGAGAACGAGCTAGAGGCCGTTACCCTAGGCAAGCTACCCAAGCTACGAGAGCTCAATCTCTCATTCAATAGTCTAACCTCGATCGACTTCTCTGGCTTGCCTCTCTTGACGAACCTAACCTACGATAAAAATAAGGTCAAGCAGGCCGATTTCTCCCACAACCCCGAGCTGAGCCAGCTCTACTGCAAAGCCAATGGCATCGAGAGTCTTAACCTCAAGGGGCTGACTAAGCTCACAGCTCTATCCTGCGAGAGTAATAAGATCAAGGAGCTAGACCTCACGCCTTGCCCTAAGCTCGAGAAGCTCTATTGTAAGGGCAATAAGCTCACGGCGCTTGACCTCAAAGCTAATCCCGCTCTTGTGGAGATCAACGCCTCGGCCAATGAAATCAAGTCGCTTGATCTAAACGGGCTTGCCGAGCTTAAGGAACTCTACTGCTGGACGAACCAAATCGACAAGCTAGACCTCACGCCTTGTAAGAAGCTAGAGGTCGTTAGCGCTGGCGATAACAAACTTACAGAGATTAAGGCTACGGCTTTGCCTATGCTTGGTTCTTTGGCTTTGAGTTTCAATCAGCTCTCTGCGCTCTCGGTAGAGGGTTGTGCCTCTCTGGAGGGAATTGATGTCTCGTTCAATAAGCTCTCACTAGCGGCGGCAGATGCTTTCATTGCTTCTCTACCTATGCGTTCGGCCGATGAGTCTGGGGTTGTAATCTACTACAATAAGCAGGAATTCCCCGATGAGCAAGATCAGAATCAAATTACCCCCGAGCTGGCCTCTAAGGCTAGGGCGAAGCATTGGGTTATGCAAGATGGCGAGGAGCCGCTGCCTCTAGGTTTGCAGGAGGTTGTGCAGCAGAGGCTGAGCGTCTTCCCAACCGTGGCTACCGATCGAGTGGAGATTAGAGGAGCCTATACTCGTGGTGCTCTCTATCGCCTCGATGGGGTAGAGGTTGCTCGCCTCGTGGGTGAGCAGACGGCGTGGAGTGTTAGCCATCTGCCAGAGGGTAGCTATCTGCTACGTCTGTGGCTCCCCGATAGCTCGGTCGAAACATTCCGGATAGAGATCCGCCATTAGGACTACTCCAACACTGTTGTAAGTCGAAGGGCCTGTGGTAAAATCAAATTTGCCACAGCCCCTTTGGTCGTTTAATCGACAAGTGAGTGATTAAGATGTAGCGACGCTACGTGCTGCGTCGTCGGCTCTCGGGAGGAGCTCATTAGTATAGCCCTTTTTCCTGTATAGGGGGTAATAGTGCTGCTTGGGGCTGTTGATGTTGGTCTGAGCCAAAGCCTCCAAGATTTATATTTCAGCTCAAATTTCAGAATGTTGGTGGGTAAATGCTCAGCTGATAGGTCAAGAAATAGCAGACCTCGTATTTGCCCTCTAGCAGGCGCTATACGGTGCGTGCCTCCGCTTGGGGGCTTAGGCCTACATAAGCGGAAATACCCCTCTTAAACGGCCTCTTTTTAATTATTTGATTTCTAGATTTGTATGTTCGTGTTTTGAAGTGCTTGATCCATCTGTAGCTTATGTTGTGGTATTTCTTCCCATCAATCTTTGGGGATTAGTGGACACATCGCCAAGGATTAGTCCATCAATCCGAATAAATCTTCCCACCGATTTTGCCCAGAGGGTCTGTCGCTTTGCCTCAACGAGTCCATGATTGGGGTTGTATGTGCCCTTGTTTGTTTGCAAATCTTAACGAATAAGTTGCATTTTGGTATCTTCTGTTGTTGGAAGATTGCTGTCGGATCGCGGTGTCTTGCGGCATACTTGTGCCAACATTTGTGGTGCGGTTCTGCTAATTTGATAGATTTGTGTTACTTTTATCCTCGTGCTGTTTGTTGCAAGTCAAAGTTGAATAAGAAATAAAGTAAGATACTCTAATGATTAAATCAGTTACACTTATGAGAAAGCTACTCTACACGCTGGGCTTGGCTCTTGGTATTAGCCTCATAGCCTCGGCTCAGATTCCAGACTTTAAGCTCAAGGATATTGATGGGCGTACGCATCAGACTACTGCTGTTGTCGGCCAAGGCAAGCCTGTCGTTATGAGCTTCTTTGCTACTTGGTGCAAGCCTTGTCTACGAGAACTTAGTGCTATCCATGAGGTCTATGCCGACTGGAAAGAAGAAACAGGTGTAGAGCTGATTGCCGTTTCTATCGACGAGGGGGCCAATAGCCGTAAGGTGAAGCCTCTAGCTCGTAGCAATGGTTGGGAATGGCAGGTACTGCTCGACCCCAATAGCGACTTGATGCGTGCGATGAATGTGACGATGGTACCTACTGTCGTGATTTTCGACGGTGCAGGTAAGATCGTTTACCGCCACACGGGCTACAATGAGGGTGGAGAACAGGAGATCATTGCAGAGGTGCGTAAACTCATCAAGAAGTAGGCTGTATGAAGAAGGGTCTATTGGCACTCTACACACTGGCCTCTCTCTCTGGTCTAGGCCTGCACTCTGCACAAGCGCAGGGCGAAGATAACGGGTGGAAGAAGATTAACTACAGCATACTGCTCCAGAGTGATCAGCACCTCAGCCAAGATGAGAAGCTGTCGCACCGCTTTACGGGTATGTCATACTTGGATATGAAGCTATCCAACGACTATCTGAGCCTAGGCGTTCGTGGCGAGTATATGCCACACCCTCTGCCCGGGCTACACGCCACAGCAGGCAAGGGCATCAGCCATCTCTACCTCAGAGGTAAGTACAAGATGCTGGATCTGACGGTGGGCGATGTGTACGAGCAGTTTGGCTCTGGGCTACTGCTCCGTGCCTATGAAGATCGTCCTTTGGGGATCGACAACGCCATACGTGGTGGGCGACTAATCTTGACGCCTCTCGAGGGTCTTCGTTTGGTGGCTCTAGGTGGTCAGCAACGTAACCACTTCGATCGTGAAGGCAAGCTCTGGAATAGCTCTCGTGGACATCTCCTCGGCACAGACCTACAGTTAGACTTGCAGTCGCTCATCAGCCCTCTGCAGCAGAGCGATCTGCGCATAGATCTAGGCGGTAGCTTCGTCAGCAAGTATGAGAAGACAGATGCGGGTATGCTCATCTTGCATCCTACCGATCCCAAGCTCAGGCTCAACCTGCCCGAGGTAACGCCTGCTTGGTCTGGTCGTACCTCTGTGCAGTATGGCTCTTGGGAGGTCTATGGTGAGTATGGCTACAAGTGGGCAGATCCCAACCGATCCAATAAGTACACCTATGGTCCCGGCTCGGTAGCTATGCTGACGGCCTCGTATTCGACCAATAGACTTAGCGCAGTGATCGGAGCAAGACGCTCGGAGGACTTTGACTTCCGCTCTGCTCGTTCGGCTGGCGAAACGGATCTTAGGGTCAATCACTTGCTCCCCTTCACGCAGGCGCAGACTTATACGCTAGCGGCCCTACGCCCGTATGCTACTCAGGCTCGTGGAGAGTGGGCGCTACAAGGAGAGCTCCGCTACTCTCTCGATCGTGGCACGGCTCTAGGCGGTCGCTATGGTACCAAGATCAAGCTGACGGCCTCGTACATCAGTGCGCTTAAACCTCAGGCAGGCGAGAAGGTCTTCGACAACCTCCAACAGGGCGACAATGGTATTCGCTATGCTTATTTCGGCTGGGGCGAGAAGCTCTTCCATGACTTGGGGCTAGAGATTAGCCGCAAGGTGAGCAGCTCGTACTCCTTCGCCTTCAGCTATTTCAACCAATACTACAATCAGTTCCAGCTCGAGCAGCACGGCGAGCGTGATGTGCGTAGCCACATCTTCGTCTACGATGGCAAGCATCGCCTTACTAAGTCTTTGGGGCTGCGCACAGAGCTGCAATATCTGCACTCTGGGCAGGCCGAGGGCGACTGGATGTTTGGCCTTGTAGAGGCGTCTATCGGCAAGCATCTCATCGTTTCGCTTAGCGACCAGTACAACAATGGCAAGACCAAGGAACACTACCCCATGGTGGCTGTTGCTGGTACCTATAAGTCGCATCGCCTACAGCTCTCATGGGGTCGTACTCGTGCCGGGATCAACTGCTCGGGTGGTGTGTGCCGTATGATGCCCGAGACACAGGGACTATATCTATCACTTAATTCAGCATTCTAATGAAGAAAATCTTTGTGGCGCTTATGGCGGTGGGGGCTCTACTCACCGCCTGCGACAAAAATCAAAAAGAACCTCGCTGGGAGAGCAACGAGGGCGTCCAGCTAAGCGAAGCGGAGCGCCGTACCGTTCTCATCGAGGAGTATACGGGTCAGGACTGTGTCAATTGCCCAACCGCAGCTGGAGTCTTGCATAAGTTAGAGGAGGAGTTCCCCAAGAACGTAATCGTCGTAGCCATGCACTCGGCGCACTCGGGCATGGCACGTGATCTGGAGAACGCCGAGGCGACTCGCCTAGCCAAGCACTATGCTTTACCTAGTGCTGTGCCCATGATGATGATGAGCCGTATGCCCTTTGCCGACAACAAGAACTTCAACTCCGACTATCTCCAATGGCCTAATAGCATTCGTAAGCTCATCAACACTCCCAAGCTCGCAGACATTGTGCTTGGTAAGCCTGAGTATAACGAGGCGGAGGATAAGCTAAGCCTCAGCATTGAGCTCAAGCCAGCACCTACTCTGAGCGACCAACAAGTTGGCCTAGTAGCTTGGCTCGTGGAAGATGTGGTGGCAGGGCAGAAATTGCTCAATGGTAAGACTAAAGAAGACTATCAGCACCACAATGTCCTACGCAAGGTGCTCTCAGGTGGAGAAGCCTTGGTCGTTAAGTCAGAGAGCAAGACTACACTCACAGCTACGGGACTCAAGGCAAGTCTCAAGGACATCAAGAACGCCAAGGTCGTTGTGTTCATTCATAAGCTCAAGGGTGGTGACGAAGTGCTAGCAGCTGGTCTTGTTGCTCTCGGTTCGGGTAACAAGCCGGGGCCCAATCCCAACCCAGAGACCAATCCTAATCCTCAGCCAGATGGTAAGCCTGAGCTACGTGAAGGCCTAAGCTTTTACTTAGCCGAAACGGATTTCAATTCCGACTATTCTCTCAAGTTCGTTAGGCTCATCAAGCAGGCCGACTCGGGATATGAATTTAAGTTTACCGAGAAGCCCGAGAAGGACGGCTCTGAGTATCAAATCGGAATGCCCAATGTATTCATTCACCCCGGTAAGAACGCTCCTGCGGGTCAATACCAAATCAAGGTAGAGAAGGTGAGTCACAAGGGTGATGCTTCAGTAGGGTTATTCTCTGTGTGTGTCCTAGGCCAATGTAACTCGGCCAAGAACCCCGAATCCTACGAGCAGGAAATCAATGTGCAGCCTGCCGACAAGTTGGCCGCTGAGCTCGTACAGATCCACTACAAAGTACCTGCCAACAATCCTCCAGCAGATGGTACGGAGTACAAGACTAAGGTAACTATCTCCGATATGTCTGGTAAGGAAGTCGCACATTGCTTCGTGACTTTCGTCTTCAAGAAGCCTACGGAGTAGCGTACATATCGTATAATTAATTAGGGGGTGTAGACCGCATCGGTCTACACCCCCTAATTAATTATTTCCCCTTAGTGCTCTAGCGCACTTCGTTGCTTTGGCTAGCTCTCTTTTTACGTAGGTACATACCCACGAGTACTAGGACTACCACGACGGTGATGCCGATACCTATTGGCTTGCTGTAGCTCATGACCGTAGGGATCAGTTGATCTTCTGGCACAATGTGTCCTAGATAGTAGCCTATTGCTGCAAGAATGATATTCCACGCACCAGCCCCGATCGTTGTGTAGATGAGGAAAGGCATCAGCTTCATGCCCGATAGCCCAGCAGGAATCGAGATGAGCTGGCGAATACCCGGGATCAAGCGGCCCACTAGCGTAGAGGTAGCACCATTCTTCTGGAAGTAAGCCTCGGCTTGCTGCACCTTCTCACGGCTGAGCAAGCACATACGTCCCCATTTGCTCTCGGCGAAGCGGTAGACAAGTGGGCGACCTAGGTAGCGTGCTAGATAATAGTTCACGAGGGCGCCAACGTTGGAGCCCAGCGTAGCCGCCAGTACGACCAATACTACGTTCATCTTGCCATTGGCCGCCAGATAGGCTGCTGGGGGTACGACCACTTCGCTAGGGAAGGGGATAAACGAACTCTCGATAGCCATCAGTACCGCCACCCAAAAGTAGTTGAGGTGGTGGAGGATTTCTTGGATAAACTCTAATGATTCGAGCATAGGATAGCGACGTGCTTAGGGGTTATTTATTCACCTTCTTCCAAGTATCCTTCAGCCCAACGGTACGGTTGAAGACTGGGCGCTCTGGCGTGCTATCCTTATCCAGACAGAAGTAGCCGATGCGCTGGAACTGGTAGGACTCGCCTAGCTTAGCCTCTGCTAGGAATGGCTCGATGCGGCAGTGCGTCAGTACCTTCAGGCTCTCGGGGTTGATGAGCTCGGCAAGGGTTTTGTCCTTGACTGCCGATGGGTCTTCGTCCGTGAAGAGGCGATCGTATAGGCGTACCTCTGCCTCTACACTATCGGCACAAGATACCCAGTGTATCGTACCCTTGACCTTACGGTTCGCCTCTGGCATACCGCTTAGTGTCTGTGGGTCGTACTCGGCATAGACCTCTACGACATTGCCCTCTGCGTCCTTTTTGCAGCCTGTGCACTTGACGATATAGGCACTCTTGAGGCGTACCTCCTGCCCGGGAGTCATACGGAAGTATTTCTTCGGCGCATCTTCCATGAAGTCTTCGCGCTCGATGAAGAGCTCACGGCGGAAGGTAATTTGGTGGTGTCCTGCACTCTCGTCCTCGGGGTTGTTGAGGAAATCCATTGCCTCGGCCTTGTCCTCGGGGTAGTTGGTGATGACGAGCTTGACGGGGTCGAGTACCGCAGAGCCACGTAGGGCATGGCGGTTGAGGTCTTCACGTACCGAGTGCTCGAGCAGGGCTACGTCGATGATGCCATCATACTTGGTATAGCCAATCTTGTCGATGAAGCTGCGAATAGAGGCAGGCGTATAGCCACGACGACGGAAGCCACAGATCGTAGGCATACGAGGATCGTCCCAACCACTCACTAGCCCCTCCTGTACGAGCTGGAGCAGCTTGCGCTTGCTCATCATCGTATAGGTTAGGTTGAGGCGGTTGAACTCGAACTGACGTGGGCGATACTCGCTATCGGCAGGCTTGAGTAGGTCGATGAAGTAGTCGTAGAGCGGGCGGTGTACCTCGAACTCTAGCGTACAGATCGAGTGCGTTACGCCCTCGAAGTAGTCGCTCTGCCCGTGGGCAAAGTCGTACATCGGATAGACGTGCCACTTGTGTCCCGTGCGGTGGTGTGGGTGCTTGATGATGCGATAGATGATAGGGTCACGGAAGTGCATATTGCTATGCGCCATATCTATCTTGGCACGCAGGATCATGGCCCCCTCCTCAAATTCGCCTGCGTTCATGCGGCGGAAGAGATCTAGGCTCTCCTCGGCAGGGCGATCACGGTAGGGGCTGTTGATCCCGGGGGTGGTGGGTGTCCCCTTTTGCTTGGCAATCTCCTCGGCACTCTGCTCGTCGATATAGGCGTGCCCCTCTAGGATCAGACGTTCGGCGAACTCGTAGAGCTGATCGAAGTAGTCGGAAGCGTAGTACACATCGCCCCACTTGAAGCCTAGCCACTCAATATCCTCACGGATCGCATCGACGTACTCGACGTCCTCCTTGGCAGGGTTGGTGTCGTCGAAGCGCAGATTGCACACACCATCGTATTTCTCGGCGATGCCGAAGTCCATACAAATGGCTTTGGCGTGGCCGATATGCAGATAACCGTTGGGTTCTGGTGGGAAGCGAGTTTGTAGGCGACCTCCGTTTTTGCCTGCGCAGAGGTCGCTCTCGACGATCTGCTCGATGAAGTTGAGGCTCTTCTTGCTCTCGATTTCTTGCTCTAGTACTTCACTCATAATCTATATTCTATTGTAATCTTATTCGCTTGAGTTGGGCTGATCAATAGATCAGTATTGATTTGCCGAATTTGGGACACAAAGTTACACATTTGCGCTTGATTACCTGCCTTATCCCAAATTCCTAGCTGGTCAGTACATGATCTCGTGTCTTGAGGTTTGCCTCCGTTGGAGGGGTCGGCTTGTTGGTTCCCCTGCCAGAGTGGGCGTATGGGCGTTGCACTCCAGTGGCTTGGAGTCTGGATATACTCAGCCTCCACTGTGCTAAGCGTATTTGAGAGGCTTGGCTTAGTGAGTGGGCTGCCCAAGCATCGCTCCTAGTGGTAGCTGTGTCTTTGCGCTTTTTTTGTTAAAATGCATAAACAAAGGATCCTCACATCAAGGCTGAAACGCAGGGTGTCCTCGGCAGATTGGGCCTACTGTGATCATAATTGATGGGAAGATCTACTTGGATTGGAGGACTAATCTCTTGCAGTGTGTCCACCAATTCCCAAGGATTGATGGGGAGAAATATCCTAGAATATACGACAAGGGTACTAAGATGTGGTTTGTTTTTGGTGTATTAGTTTGTTTTATAGGTAGTTATAAAGGGCTTGCTTTAGACGGATGTTTTCGTGCGACTGAGCCCCAAGTGCCCAAATGCGGTCGGACGCAGTACAGAGCTTGCTAGAGGGCAAATACGGGGTCTAGCGGTTCTTGTCCGAGCTATGAGAGGCTTTCTCATCAACATTCTGAAATCTGGTCTAAAATCTAAAATCCCTGCCAGTAACAACGCCCGCCTAACTAGTATATCGTATTCGTGTTCTCCTAGGGGTTGCTTCTATCGCTCTGCCCTCTAGTACGGGGAGATAGGGGTTGTGCTTGGGAGTCGTAGAGGTGCACCCGAGAGCCCTATATGCTCCGATTGGGGGCTAGGAGTGCGACGCCTTTGTGCCTAAAAAGTGTATGATTTGTCCGTTTTCTAGAGCTCTAGATAAAATTTGTTTTGTTTTTCGTGGTGTAGATGAGCATTTTTGAGTGTCTATGGAGGTCAGTTTTACTATGCTATGTGTGCTTTATCTGTTGATATATTTTCCTTTTTGCAGTAAACGAGGGGTAAAAAAGGACATTTTTCTATCTGTCCTGCTTTAATAATTAATTTAACTAACCGGGCCTGCTGGTGTAATGTAAAATAAGTTGGATTATTATATGGGTTTGTCTTAATTTTGTATTTGCGTACGTGATTACATATATGTATGTCGGTATGATATTTGACTATCTTCCGGTGTGGTGATCCAAGGAAGGAATTCTTGAGAGGTAAATGATTTTTTAATTTTAATTATAGTGATGAGAGTACTAAAGCAATTTCTACTCATGGCGCTACTAGGTCTATTTGTGATCGACGGCCTAGGTGCGCAAGCAACCCGTAAGGTTGTAGGGGTAGTCAAAGACGACAAGGGAGAACCCTTGATCGGAGTGCAGGTGGTACCTGTAGGGGCTACTCAGAATGGAGGTCTTACCGACTTCGATGGCAACTACAGTGTAGATGTCCCCAAGGGTGTTACACAGCTGAGCTTCTCCTACATCGGCTTTGCTACGCAGACTATTGACATCAATGGTCGTAGCAAGATTGATGTGACTATGCGTGAGGATTCGCAGCAGCTCGAAGCGGTCGTAGTGACAGCTCTTGGTATCAAGCGTAAGAGTAAGACGCTGACCTATGCTACACAGTCGGTGGACAACAAGGAGCTCACACGTATCAAGGAGCCTAACTTCGTCAATGCTCTGCGTGGTAAGAGTGCCGGTCTGACCATTACCCCCAACAACTCGGGTGCAGGTGGTGGATCTACCAAGATTACTCTTCGTGGACAGAACTCGATCCTCGGTACGAACCAACCTCTGATCGTGCTCGACGGGGTGCCCCTCTCTAGCGGACCTTCGGGTCAGGCTACCGACCTCTTGCAGGGTGGTGGTCGAGATGGTGGGGATATCCTCTCTACGATTAACCCCGACGACATAGCCTCGCTTACTGTCCTCAAGGGCCCCAATGCTGCTGCACTCTATGGTAGTAGTGCCAATAACGGGGTGCTCATCATCACCACCAAGAGTGGTCGCGAGGGTAAGCTACGTGTAGATGTATCTACTAGCACTATGGTAGACCTCATCGCAGACTATCCCGAGCTACAGAAGACCTATGGCCTAGGTGCAGGGTACGATGGTTGGGGTAAGCGCATCAGCGAGCTGACAGACGACGAGCTAGCTGCTACGCCCTACCTGACACGCACACCTCGCAATACGATCAAGGATTTCTTCAACCTTGGCTTTACGCAGAATACAGCTGCTACGATCAGCGGAGGTACAGAGAAGCAACAGACTTATTTCTCCTATGCCAATACCTATCAGACAGGTATCATGCCCAAGAATAAGTTTATGCGTCATAATATGATGTTCAAGCAGTCTTATAAGCTCTTCGAGCGCCTAGACCTAGACTTGAGCATGAACTATATCCACCAGAATACGCTCAACCGCCCCGTTATCGGTCGCTCTATGAGCCCTATGGCTGCGCTCTATCGTACGCCAGCTAGTGTGGATATGCGCTACTTCCGTCACAACTACCAGCACCCCGGTACCTACGACGATCTCGTTGTCTACAACCCAATCGACGGACGCCACAATAGCAAGCTGCTCGGCCAGCCCGTACAGACTTGGTACTGGCTAGACACAGACTTCAATAATCCATGGTGGCTTGTGAATATGCTCTCTGACGAGTCTATCCAAGACCGTCTGCTTGGTACACTGTCGGCCAAAGTGAAAATTCTTGACAATCTGAACTTCCAGACACGTACCAACCTCGACTACATACAGAATAGAAGCTTCAACTCTCGCTATGCTACCTCTATCGTAGCAGGTCAAGCGCTCGGTGCTTCTTACTACACGGGTCGTAGCCACTCTACGGACTTCTTCCAAGATGCTCTCTTGAGCTACAACCAAGAGCTTGGTAAGGCTGTGAGTCTACAGGCCACTGCCGGTGCTAGCCACAAGCGTTCAGCCAACCGCTCTCTCTCTGTGGGTAACGACCAAGATACTGCGGCTCGCCCCAATATCTTCTTGCCACAGAATGACCTCGTGATCAACGATACCAATAAGTCTGGTCGTAGCGCTAACCCCAACGAAAGATGGGGCGACAACTGGGAGGCAGCCCTCTTCGCTACGGCAACTCTGGGCTGGGACGATAAGATCTTCGTAGATGGTAGCTACCGTATCGAGTGGGCGAAGAGCTTCCAGCAGTTTGCCAAGGAAAATGAATACATCTCCTTCTCATTCTACTCTGCTGGTGCCAATGCTCAGCTAGATAAGTTGCTGCCTCTGGGTAAGCAGTTCAATAGCCTCAAGCTACGTACCTCATTCTCTGTAGTAGGTAACCCAGTGCCCAACCAAGACTTCTTCGCTCAGGGTATTAACCTGCGAGATCCAAGTGGTTCTATCTCTCCTGCTCCACCCCCCTTCAAGGATCCTAAGCCCGAAACAACAACCTCCTTTGAGGTCGGCTTAGACGGAGCACTCTTCGACAACCGTTGGGATTTTGACCTAACGTTCTATAACTCTACGCTCAAGAACCAGTTCCTCTACATCGACGGTGTACCTGTCAATACAGGTAAGATCCGCAACTGGGGGGTTGAGTTCTCTACCAACTATCGAGTGAATATCACCAAGGATCTGACTTGGCGCCCCGGCTTCAACATTGCCTACAACGACAATAAGATCCTCGAAACTTACATTCGCCCCGACGGCACACCTCACACTTACGTCACTGGCCCCAATAAGTTCAAGATCAAGTACGTCAAGGGAGGTGCTTATGGTGATATCTATGTGAACTCGTTCCTGCGTGACGAGAAGGGTCACATCGTGCTACAAGACGATGGCCATACACCAGTGCTCGCATCGGGAGGCTTCGATACTAAGGTGGGTAATGCTACGGCTCGCATCAACTTCGGTATCAACAATACGTTTAGCTACAAGAACTTCCAGCTCTATATGCTCATCGATGGTAAGATCGGTGGTAAGGTGATGAGCCTCACGCAGCCAGATATGGACCTCTATGGTGTGTCTGTGCGCTCAGCCGAGGCTCGTGACCGTGGCTACGTAGAGCTCAATGATGGTAGCGGACGCCGTGTAAACCCCGAGATCTACTACAAGACGATCGGTGGTAACCCAATCGAAGACTATATCTACGATGCGACGAACCTACGCCTTAGAGATGTTTCTCTGAGCTACACGTTCTACGACCTACTAGGTGCTAGCAAGAATTTGCAGCTCAGTGCTATCGCTCGTAACCTATTCTTCATCTACCGCAATAGCCCAATCGACCCAGACATCTCTCAGTCTGCTGCCAACGGCTTTGGTGGTATTGATGCCTACTCAATGCCTACGACACGTACCTTCGGGATTAGTGCCAAGGTTACTTTCTAGTTGAGTTGTCTAACTATTTATCAAAAGAAATTCGATGAAAAAGAAACATATAGTAGTTGGGATCGCATTAGCCTCTTTGGGGCTAGTGCTTCCCGCCTGCGGATCAAGAGAACTTGACAACTACCCTTGGAATGCTCCTCGTGAGAAGCATCAGGGGCAGAATAAAGAGATTGACGATACGGGTGGTGCAGGTGCAGAAGATCCCGTAGCTCTTGCCAAGGAGATGAAGGGTGGTATGAACCATGTGATTACCTGTCAGGAGCACAATTATCAGTATCAGCGTGCGAACCATATCGATGTGTATGCAGGCTACTGGACGGTAACGCAGAATAAGTTCCTCTTCGGAGGTGCTCTGCCTACCACCTATACGTTCCCCAATGACTATCTGATGGGGGCGATGAGTACACCCTCTGCCCTCTATCCTGCTATCCGCAATGCTTACTTCCATGGTGAGCGTCTAGGGGTGCCACACTTCAAGGCGATCGCGATGATCCTCTTCGACTTCACGGCTCAGGAGCTTACAGATATCTTTGGCCCATTGGCCTTCGACGATATGAGAGCAGTGAAGCGCTTCCCCCCTCGCACCTATATTTCACAGCAGGCGGTCTACAAGCGTATTTTCGACGAGCTAGACGAGGCTTCTAAGATTCTTAGAGAAACGCAGCCTTCGTCCGACGAGCTAGCCAAGATCGAGGGTCCACGTGGTGGTATCTCTCGTGGCGACTGGCGCAACTGGGTTAAGTTCGCCAACTCAATCCGCTTGCGTATGGCTATGAATATCGTTAAGGTTGATCCTACACAGGCTCGTCAGCAGGCGGAGAAGGCTATGAGCGATGATATAGGTGTGTTTACCGACAAGGATGCTTACGACTTCACGCAGGATCGTAACTTCTGCGACTGGGTGGGCGATAATCCCATCTGGAAGATTTCTGTGGGTTGGGACGACCTGCGTCTAGGTGGATCTATGGAGAATATCATGAAGCGTCTAGACAATCCGCTCATCGGAGTCTGGTTCACTAAGCATGGTAATATCCTCAATGCCAACAATCAGTCTACGGGTTACACATTCGAGGACGAGGGCTATATCGGCGTTCGTCAGGGTATCCCCATGATCAATAAGAGCGATAAACTCCACGGCTATGGCCCCTATTCGGCTGCTAGCTCCAATATGCAGAATATGCCATTGCCTTGGATTAAGCGTACGGAGATGCTCTTCATTATGGCGGAGGCTGCTCTGCGTGGCTGGAATACTCCCGGTGGCGCTACTGCACAGGAGTGGTATGAGCGAGGCATTAAGCTCTCTTTTACCGAGAATGGCCTCACCGAAGATGATGCAGCCAAGTACATGGAGCGTACAGAGCCTAAGGATATCGACTATGTAGATCCATACGCAGGCAAGGCTCACGACCTCAAGGGCCGTGTGATGGTAGGTGTAGCTTGGAATGAAGCCGATACCGACGAGATCAAGCTAGAGAAGATCATTACCCAGAAGTATATGGCTGTCTTCCCTTGCTCGGCTCCTACTTGGACGACTTTCCGCCGTACGGGCTACCCACGTCTATTCCCAGTGTACATCAACAACTGGAGGGGTGTAGATGGCGAGCTACAGCTCCGCCGTATCCCATACGTAGAGAACCCCAACAACGCAGAGGAACTCAAGACACTACCTGCGCTACTAGGTGGCCCTAATGAAGGATCCACACGCCTATGGTGGGACGTGCCAACGGAAACGATCACGGATATTCCCGGAGATGACCTCGCCAAGAGCAAGCGCCGAGAACCTAAGAACTTTTAATCTCTAGGCTCTACTCTATTGCCTAGTCCCAATGCTTCTGGGCAATAGGGTAGGGTTGATATGAATGACATTATTATAACCAATAGGAAATGAAACGAAATCTCAATAAATGGGTGGCAGGTCTTTCTGGTCTTGTGCTGGCTTCGTCCTTGTTTAGCTGTAAGGACAAGCAGACCTTGGCTGGGGTAGGCAACGACTACTACATAACCATCACGCCATCTGCTCCCAAGCTAAGAGCAGAGCTCGATACCATCGCCATGACTTGTGCTGTGCGCAATGTCGATGGAGAGGACATCAAGGATGCTGTGGTGAGTTGGTCTTCGGAAGATGAGAAGATTGTTAAGGTTATAGAGGGAAATAAGATTGTTGCCGTCAAGGGTGGCGAAGGCAAAGAGGTAGCGATACGTGCTAGCCTACAGAACGGGCGCTATGCCAAGGTAACAGCTACGGTGACCAAGAAGGCTAACGCCAGTGGCATTACTTTCTTCCTCAACGAGATTACTCCAGTCAAGAAGTATTTCTATATGCCTGCTGGCGAGAAAAGGGATCTCTTGTTGGCGGTGACGCCTGCTGCACTCATTGCAGAGGAGGAGATTGAGTGGTCTTCGCAGGACGATGTGTTCAAGGTAACCAAAAAGGTGCTAGACCCAGAGAAGGACAGTGACATCATCAAGGATCTCCCACAGGGGGCTGCTTGGTACGTTGTAGAGGCTAAGCCCGTTCCTCTAGGTGTCTACACGCTCAACGTCAAGCTAGCAGGCAAAACGCAGAGCCTATCCGTCAAGCTAGGCCCAACGCTTAAGGCGGCTGTAGTTAATAAGGAGATTCAGCCACAGCTCGGTCTTGACCCAAGCTTCAAGTCGTTTGAGAAGTCTGAGGCTATTGATATCCTAACGAAGCATCAGGTAGAGGTCTATGCCGATGTTACGCCCAACACTCAGGAAGCTCTAGACCAGATTAAGGGCGATGTCGTTTGGGAGGTATCAGGTGGCGGCGGTATCATCGAGCAGACCGATAGCTCTATTGACCCAAGTGGTAAGTTCAAGTTTGTGGCTCATGTGGCTAGCGGTTCTACTGAGGGCAACTTCAAGGTAAGTTGCACTCTGCAGGAAGCTACAGTCGGGGTTATCTTCTCTGTACTCAACTTCAAGACGATACCATTTGAGGGCATTTCGTTTGCTCCATCTGTGATCACGGGCTTCTCTGTGGGTGAGCACCTGCCTATCCGTCTACTCGTGATTCCTCGTAGCTCTACGGCAGTGATTCTCGGCGAGCTCGATTTAGAGAAGGACGTTACTTACTCTACACCCGGTATTGTGGAGCTACAGGGCAACGATGGTGTCTTCTCTCTCAGAGCTCTAGCTACGGGTACTACAGATATGACCATTACGCTACGAGGCAAGAGCTTTACACTCAAGAATATCACTACGCTTGCCTCTCCTAAGTCGCTGAGCATCGACAACTCAACGCCCAACGTCTTGATGGTAGGCGACGAGGTAGACTGGAGAGCTAAGCTCCTAATGGAGGGAGCTGATAAGCCAGACTGGACTAAGGTGCACTGGTCTATCGACAAGAATGTACCTCTAGAGTTTGTAACCAAGAACCCAGTAGGAGAGGTTGTACGTCTCAAGGCTCTTGATTTGCCAAGCAATGAGCCTGTCAAGGTAGAGGTAAGGGCTCAGTATGGTAAGTCCGACCGCATGGATAAGCGTGAGATGACCATCGTGCCAGTACAGCCTAGCGCTACACTCAGCAATGAGATGTACGAGACCAAGCAGAGTGGTATCCGCTACTCGGGTGGTCTGTACGACATAGTGCTCAAGGCCAAGGACGCACAGCAGAGTATCCCTGCCAACTTCAGAGTCAAGGTTGCTGGCTCCGACAAGTTTGAAGAAGGTGTTTACACTGTGGGTAATGGTACCGAGATCTCTGTTCGCTGGAGCATTGGTGGAGGTCTCATTAAGGAGGCCGAGTCTGGTAGTATTAGCATCGAGAAGGACGGATCTAAGTACAAGATTGTCGTTAATGACCTGACGCTCGATGTGGCTGGGAAGAAGATTAAATTCACAGGAACTGTAACAGGTCTTGCTCGAGGTAAGTAAAAACCTAGAGCCACCAGAGCTTCGATAAAGGCTCTGGTGGCTCTAGCTGATAATGATAATTAAAGTTTCATTCACAAATAATTAGTTTTATGAAGACAAAGACAAGTCTCTGCCTGGCGGCAGTGCTACTCTCTTCGACTTCTCTACTCGCACAGCTTCCAACGAAGTATGTCAAGTGGACAGGAGAAGGAGAACGTTTTGGTAATGTCTATCGCGATTGGTCTCCGGGTAAGCCTCTGTATCCTGGGGCAGCGGAGGACGAGAACTTCTTTATCTCCCGTATTAAGTTCCGTCCTCGTTTTACCAATCAAGCTACTCAGGTAGACAAGTCCCTTACTCAGGATAAGGACAAGAATGTCCTGAACTGGGTTCCTATTGGGACTTCTAACGATGGTAATACGAATGCTTTGCCCTCAGCTGTTTTCGATAGTGATGTGTTTTCCACATGGAGCTATCTGACGCATTATGGTAACTGGACAGCTCCGCTGGTGCGCATGCCTGGAGCTTTTATGGACGCTGCTCATAAGAATGGCGTAGGTACATCGGTTCTATCATCTATCCCCTTTGGCGATAATATAAATCCTGGCTCAGGGCATGGGCTCGACCTCTCTGGAATGTACGAAGGAGGAGCTGATAAGTTTCTAGCTCTCCTCAAGCAATACGGTATTGGTGGCTGGGGAATGAACTCTGAGTTTAATGGTACTCCTGCATTTGCTAATAGCCTTCAAGACTTCATGGCCGATGTTTATGACCGTGCTATTACCAAACAACAGTGGCCTCAGTATGCTGCTATCTGGTATACGTTGGTTAATAATAATGGACGATTGCAGTTCGCTGATGGATTGAGAGATTACAATCTACATTGGTTCCAGAAGAATAATCGTCCTGTATCGAACTACGTGTTCGGTAACTACAACTGGGATGCAGGACAGCTGTCGGCGAATGAAACTCTCGCAAAGAATAATGGCCGAGATGTAAGAGATGTTTATGCGGGTATGAATCTCCAAGGAGCTGAAGGCCGTCGCTGGAATCTACTTAAGACCTCAGGCACATCTATTGGTCTTTGGGGAGCTCACAACCGCAATATGTTCTTCGAGAGCCGTAATGAGATGGGGTCTGCTCCAGAGATCATGCAACGTACATACCTAGGGCGTACCGAAAGTTTCTTTGGCAATGGCAGTCGTAACCCCGCCATCAAGCTACGTGTGCAGGATAAACTGGGTATTTCTTTAGGTTTCCTAAAAGACTTCCACGGGATTAGTGCTTTTGCCACTGCTAAGAGTGCCCTCAAGTGGGATCTTGACCAGATGCCATTCTTCACATTCTTCAACCTTGGTAATGGTCGCTTCTACAACATCGAGGGTAAAACAGTACGTAATGCAGAGTGGTACAATCTGGGGATGCAAGATTATCTCCCTACTTGGCGCTACTGGTTCTCTAAAAAGTATCTTGGTTCAGCAGACACAGATGTTCAAGGTTTAGGTCTATCTGCGACCTTTACTTGGGATGATGCATGGTTTGGTGGCTCTAGCTTCCAAATTAAGGGTACTGCAGCAAGCGAGTATCTCCACCTCTTCAAAACTGAGTTTGCACTCAAGAGTGGTGACAAGATTCGTCTGCGCTATAAGTTCAGATCAGGATCTGCTGACCTTACTCTTGTAGCTTCGGCTAAGGATAAAGAGCAAACAGAAGTTTCTGCAGGTGTTGTTACGGCATCAGACGTTGATCTTGATGAGTGGGTTACCACTGAGATTGAGGTTGGAACAGGTTTCTCAGACCTCGATCTAGTTGATCAGACTATGGCTGCTGTCGCACTCAAATTTGAGAATGCTAAGGATATGGAGCTTCTCATCGGTGAGTTCTCTATTCTGAGAGGTGAGGTTAAGAAGCCTGCTACTCCTATCATCACGGAGAAATATACGAAGGCTTACAATTACTCCTACAAGGGTATCGATGGTAAAATCATCTTTAACATGCCTGAGCCCGCCAATCATAAGAAGAACGAAGTCGTGTACAACGAAGATGTTAAGACAGCCTTCTTCAAACTATACAGCCAGCAGGAGGGCGAAAAGGAACACTTCATTGGAACAACGACTTCGTGGGCTGGTCTTTATTTCTCTGCTCCATTCGACGTTGCTAAGACCAAGAAGATTCGCTTCGGGGTATCTGCTGTTGGCCTAGATGGTGTTACCGAGGGGGAAATCGCTTGGAGCGAATACAAGGCTGTTGGTACTCAGGAGATAAGTGAAACGATTGTTATCGACAAGCCTGTAATCAAGCCAGAACAGGACTTCACTGTCCAGTTTGAGGATCCAACGCACGCCGATGCCACTTGGGAAATTCTTGATGACAAGAAGCAGGTTATCCAGAGCTTCCCTGCCTCAAAGAAGTTTACTCATAAGTTGCCCAAGGCAGGTATTTACTCACTCAAATATACAGTTGGGGGTGAAACCAAGGAACTCTTCGGCTTCATTCAGGTGTCCGATTTGAGTAAGGGAGCCGTGCCAAGCATCAAGACTTTAACCTTCAATGGTAGTGATGCTAAGAATGTGAAGAGTGAGCAGGCCAAGGTTAATGAGCTTGCCTATACGGGTAATAGCGCCAATGGAGCTGTATCTAGGGGGATTAGCTTGTCAGAGAAGCCATACTCGATCCCCTCTAAGGAGGTTGGTTTGACTCAGCCTGGTCAAACTTGGTCTTTGGCTATGTGGGTGAAGTTCAATTCGTTTAGCGGTTATACTCAGTTGCTCAATGTGCGTGACGTACAGTACCACCAGTGGCCTCAGAATAACTGGGGTGCAGTGTGGTCTGGCTACCAGCCCAAGCAGAAGATCTACGAGATTAGCCGTCGCAAACATTATCCCAATGGCTCTCCAGAGCACAAGCAGAGATTCCGTGTAGACTTCCCAATCGGAGCTTGGACACATTTGGTTTATGTCTTCGAGAAGAAGGGCGACTTGACCGCTCTCCGTCTCTATGTAAACGGTAAGCGAGCAGAAGCGATTGACTATACGAAGAACGGAGTTACAAAGACAGGCCTTGATGAAGAAGGATTCAATGTGACAGACTACAGTGACAAATCGTTCGTCTATTTCGGTGGTACGGCTGCTGGTCGCGCAGGTGTAGATGGCGTGATTGATGATGTTAAGCTCTATGATAGCGCTCTGACAGATGAGCAGGTAGCTCAGGAAATGTATGAGGCTAAGCTCACAGGCAATATCGTAGGTTACTGGGACTTCGAGAGCGAGATGGATTCTGACCATAAGTTTACGTCTAAGATCTCTAAGCTCACAGATAAGCCTCACTCTTGGACTGCAATCTTCACAGCTGACCCCAATGGTGCAGAAGGACGCTCTATTCCATCCAGCATCCCATCTTCTTTCGAGGCAGGCTCTCCATATCTGCCAGGTGAGCTCTTCAAGGTAGAAACTACAGCTAAGTGGACTTTCCCACGCGGTGCCGTTACCGAAGCTACTGGTAACGATGTAGCTGGTAGCGCTAAGGTTACTTATGCCAAGAAGGGAGTTTTCTCTGGTAAGCTTACGCTAACTAATTCATGGGGTAGTGATAGCCGTGAGATCGACGTGATTACCATCACAGATCCCGGTAGCATCGAGACTACCGACGAAGTAAGCCTAGCTGCATTCCCCAACCCATTCGTGGAAACAGTGAATGTTCGCTTTGCTACTGCCGGCCAGTACCAGATTGCTATCTACGATCTCTCTGGTAACCTCGTAAGCCGTAAGGCTATGTACGCAGAGGCTGGTAGCATCGTTGCCGTAAACCTAGACGCACCTGCTGGAATCTACCTACTGCGTGTACAGACAGCAGAAGGTAAGCTCCTACAGACGCTTAAGCTACAGAAAAAGTAGGGTTTAACCTCAGTAGTATAAGCAGATAATGCAAAGAGTGGGCTAGACATTTCTCGAGAAGTGCTAGCCCACTCTCTTTTTTATGATTGCTAATGAACGTATACAAATCATTTAGTATGAAAAAGACAATTTTATTGAGTCTATCCATGGCTTTGGCTAGTGGCTGGGTAGTGGAAGCTCAGACGCCCACGCATCCCCAGTACGTTAAGGACATGGGGGGCTCCGAAGATTTCGCCACCCTCTACCGTAATTGGTCTTTGGGTAGCCCTCTCTCCAAGGAGCGTGTAGAGGACGAGGAGTTCTTCACGAGCCGAGTGCGCCCTCGTCGCCGCTTCGTGGAGAGTAGCACGCAGGTCAATAGTAACCTATCAACGGATCGCAAATTCATGTGGTGGGTACCTTGCGGCGTAGGTGGATGGAATGCCGTTCCCTCGTATTTCTTCAACTCCGAGGTATTCTCTACATGGAGCTATATCGACCACTGGGGCAACTGGACCGCTCCCTATCTACGTATGCCGGGAGCATTCGCCGACGTAGCACACAAAAACGGTGTATCTATTACCGCAACATCTTCTCCTGCTTTCGGTGCCCACATAACGAGCAACAATGGAGCAGGCCTACAGTATCATACAGTTGTAAAAGGTGGAGTAGATAAATATCTGCAGTACCTTAAGTACTACGGCCTCGATGGAGCCGGCTACAACTCCGAGTTTCGTATGGACTGGAGGCTAGCTATGGAGATGTCTTCATTTTTGGCCAATGTGGGTAAGAAAGCCGCCGAGCAAGGCTTCTTCAATTACTCCAACGACTGGTACTCCCTCACTGCAAGTTCGGGTAACTTCTCAAGCAACTGGGACGACTTGGCTAGCGAGGACACTGGTTGGTTTCACAAAGATGGTGGTGTGGTGTCGAACCATTACTTCCTCAACTATAACTGGTACGATACCCACCTCAATACCAGTAAGGCTACAGCAGAGGGGCTAGGACGTAGCTCATACGATGTCTATGCTGGTATCAATATGCAGGCTGGTAGCGGCGTACGCTGGGAACTGCTGTCACGCCACCCGATCTCTATCGGGGTTTGGGGGGCACACAGATCCAATATGCTCTTTGAGAACCGTGGAGGCGGTGGCTCAAACCCCCTAAGCCAGCAGGAGGAGTATCAGCTGGCTAGCGAATACTTCTTCACTGGTGGCAAGCACAACCCTATTAGCCACTTCGACTATGGTCGTACTATCCCCTCTGGCTCTCAAGCTGCATCTAGCTTTTTCGGCATCTCTAAGCTAATCTCTGCCCGCAGTACTCTGCACGGCAATCTAGGGCAAGAACCATTTGTAACGTACTTCAACCTCGGTAACGGACGCTACTTCAACCTCAAGGGCGAGCAAGCCTTTGCTGGTGAGTGGTACAATATCGGTATGCAGGACTTCATGCCTACATGGCGCTGGTGGTTCTCCACCCAGTTCATGGGGCGCACCGAGGCTACTATCCCTCAAGAGAGTATGAAAGCCCGCTTCACTTGGGCAGATGCTTGGTTTGGTGGTTCTTGTCTAGAGATCTCTGGAGGCTCTGGCAAGGAGCAGTATCTCCAGCTCTTCAAGACCAAGTATGAGCTCAAGGCTGGCGATAAGCTAACAGTGCGCTATAAGGTGCTCAGAGGTACTGGCTCTATTGCATGGGCCAACGCAGCTCAAGGCAAGGCCGACGAATACTCGGCTACGATCCTAGATAGCGAAGAGAAGCCCCAGTATGGAGAGTGGATTGAGAAAACGGTTGAGGTTGGCTCGGGCTTTACAGATCTAAATATGTCTGATGCAACGCTTGCACTCATCGGGTTGAAGTTTACAGATACTTCTGCCGACTTCGCCGTGCGCCTTGGGGAGATTTCGCTTACTCGTGATAGCTACAAAACTCCTAAGGCTCCCCAGATCGTGCTGCACAAGGTGCTGGACAATAACTATAAGGGGCACGACTTCAAGCTCGTCTACAAAATGGCCGAGCCTAAGGCAGACAAGACTATTATCTACAATGACGAGGTCAATACTTGGTTCTACAAGATCTATGCTCAGCAAGAAGGGGAGTCCGAGGCTTTCTGTACGGCTACCACTTCTTGGGCTGCTTATGTCGTGGGCGCTAAGCTCAACATCGAGGGTAAGCGCCGTGTGCGCTATGGCGTTTCGGCTGTTTCTCTAGACGGCAAGACCGAGAGCCCAATCACATGGACTGACTATGTAGACCTCTCCGAGGCCAAGGTTGTAGGTACGGTAAGTGCCGACAGAACGACTGTTAATATCGGTGAGCCTGTGCGTATCAGCTTCGATGACCCCACTCACCCCTCAGCTAAGTCTTGGACAGTCAAGCAGGACGGCAAGGTCATCAAGCAGGTAAGCAATAGTAAATCTGTGGAGTTCTCTGCAAGTGCAGTAGGACTATGCGATGTGGAGTATACACTACAGAATGGACAGACGGAGGTTCTCCCAGCCTATATATCTGTAGTGCCCGAGGCCGCAGGTACTACTCCACGTATTAATAGTCTCACTGCTAACGGCAAGAATACAGCTATCGAAGTACGCCCCGATGAAGCCGTGACTATGGCCTACACCGCCAAGAAGAGCGATGGTGCTGTGTCGCGAGCTTTGCGCATCCAAGACAAGAGCTTCTCGATCAAGAGAATCTACGAGACGCTAGGCATTCGTCTTGGTAACTCTCGTGCTACGAATGCAGAGGGTGGTATGACAGTTTCCTTCTGGCTACGTCCACACAAGACGGTCTATGCCCCCGGAGAAGATGGCGTCCGTTTGGTTGAGATTGCAGAGCCTCATGCTCCATGGCCAATGAGTGAGTGGAGCTACTTTTGGGTAAATTACGGTGGAGGCCATACGAACAACCATAAGTCTAGACCATCCTACCAAGGCTTCAGCTGGACCAATATGTTTACAGGCTACGACAGCAATGACGCTCGCGAGAAGTTCGTCGATACTAAGCCTTACAAGATGGAGGCTGGAGGCTGGTACCACATCACCGTATCTCTTAGCTACGACCTAGCGGCTAAGATCTACATCAATGGTGTACTCCTTGATGAAACTAAGCCTTCCGATAAGCGTTCGTCCGTATATGGCTCCAACTATGACCTCAACATCAGCCGCTATGTGAAGTTTGCCTCTGCGCTTGACGGCCTGATTGATGAGGTGCGTGTCTACGATCGTGTGATCACAGAGGCAGAGGTCAAGGAAGCGATGAAGCACAGCGATAATCCCGAGAGCATCAAGGGACTCAAGGCTTACTTCGACTTTGAACAGGAGCCACAAGATGGCTACTTCATTAGCCGTGTGGGCAACAACGTCAAGGCTGAAGTACGTTCGCTTACTTGGAAGGGAGAGGGTAATGTGGTTTGGACTAAGGAGCCTAATCCGCTCTTTGGCCCCGGCACTGGTCTACTACCCGGCAATAGCTACAACGTCACGACTAAGGCCGTTTGGAGCGCTCCTAAGGGCAAACTAGCCGACATCAAGAGCTCCGAGGCTGGCGGTACAGCACTGGTTTCTTGGTCTAGAGAGGGTGCCTATCCTGTAACGCTTACCCTGCAGAATGCGTGGGGTGAGGATACTAAGACCTTCAATGTGGTCAATGTAGTCAAGAAGAATGTAGCAGTTGAGCAGACAGAGATGATTGACCTAACGGTATATCCCAATCCTTTTGTCGAAGATGTGCGCATTCGCTTTGCCGAGGCTGGTCGCTACGATATAGCTCTATATGATCTGGCTGGTCGTCAGATCTCTCGTAGCGAGGCGCATGTGGATACTGCTATGCTGCATACGCTACATGTAGATGCACCTGCTGGTATCTATCTACTCAAGATTTCTCAGGCTGGGCGTGTGGTTACGACGCTCAAGTTGCAGAAGAAGTAGGCTGAGCTAAGCCTAGAATAATCCAAGAGGGGCTGTGCCAAGATTTGATTTTGGCGCAGCCCTTCTAGCATATGCTAGGGTCTAAAGAGTATTAAGAGCGGCTATGTATGCTGGCGGGACTAAAAAGGCGGTGTGTCATAGTGCACAAACTGCTGTGTTGCTTGCGATATTCTGAGATATCTCAAAAGGGGCTGCGCCAAAAATGAATTTTGACACAGCCCCTTTTTGTAGCGAGAGGGGGACTTGAACCCCCGACCTTCGGATTATGAATCCGACGCTCTAACCAGCTGAGCTATCTCGCCATCTGAGTACCTGAGGTACTCCCGAAATCGATGCAAAGGTAATACTTTTTCTGAAACTAACAAGTCTTCGTGTGCCTTGCACTCGATTTTGTTGTCTAGACACCAACTAAGCCGACCATCGTAGCCTCATGTATTGTGTGAGGCTTGGAGGTTTTGAGGTCCATACCTGCTCGTTTAGTTGCTTTTTTGTTAAGGTCTGTAAATGGATTGTGCTTAAAATTGGTGGAATGGCTGGCTAGTTTATAAAGAGTAGTGGAGCTGCTGAAGAAAATTGATGGGAAGAGTTATTCGGATCCTAGGGCTAATCCTCGGAGATGTGTCCACCGTTTGCCCAAGATTGGAGGGAAGAAAAGCCTCAAAGTCTGCCCAAGGTTTATCGAATTGCCCTTTTGTTTGATGTATGTATTTGGTTTTCATTTGTTTGTTGATCTCCTGTTTAACGGCGCTATTTCCGTCTGTCTGAGGCTAGGTACGGCAAGAGGGGAGCGCTCAATCTAGAGTCTGCTAGGGGGCAAATACGGGGTGTGGGTAATCTACCCCTTGTTGGTCGATGGTTTCGAGTACGATGCCGAGAGAGGGGTCAAGAATATAAACTCAACCATGCTATTTGTTTATTTCTGTAAATCCTTCATGAGATCGTCTAGATTAAGCAAAGACGGCGGAGATCTAGATCTGAGCCCGTAAATTGTCCTTTTGCTTGCTCATTACCACAGACCTTCATAACTTAGGGGGCTGTGGCAAGATATGAGGTTGTCCCCAGCATGAGAGCCAATTGAATTTATGATTATACAGATACTACTAGTGGCACTGCTTGGCGGTGCTGTACTGGCGATATTCGCCTTGGAGCGTCGGCGTGCTCGTGTGCAGAGCGAGCTCGACCAAAGTAAACTAATTGCCGAGCAAGGGCAGCGTGACCTTGCCCATGCCGAGCAGAGGCTGCAAGCCCTAGAGGGAGATCTGCGCAGCACGGAGGAGCTGCTGGCACATGCTCGCCGAGAGGAGATAGCACTCAATACAACCGCTGCCGAGCTGCGTACACGCCTCGAGCTGGCAGAGCATCAGCTAGGAGAGGCACAGGCACAGAAGCAGGTCTTGGGCGAGGAGCTCAAGGGGCAGTTTCGTCAGCTCGCCTCGGATATCCTCCAAGAGCGAAGCTCGGCACTCGACCAGCGCAACGAGGAGGCACTCAAGCCTCTACGAGAGGACCTCAAGCGCTTCGGTGAGCAGGTACAGAAGACCTATACAGAGGAGGCACGTGAGCGCTTCTCGCTAGAGCGTGTGATCAAGGAGCTTATGGAGCGCAGCCAGCAGGTTAGCCAAGAGGCCAATCAGCTGACCAAGGCTCTGAGGGGCGATGCCAAGGTACAAGGGGATTGGGGCGAGATGATACTGGACAATATCCTAGAGATGAGCGGTCTGCGCTCTGGGGAGGAGTACTTCACCCAGCAGGAAGTGCGTGACGAGGAGGGCAACCGTTTGCGCCCGGACGTGGTAGTCAAGTACCCCAATGGTGGGTTTATGGTCATTGATAGTAAGGTTAGCCTCACGGCCTATACTGTATATGTAACAGCCGAAGACGATCTAGAGCGTGAGGCAGCAGCCCTCAGACACCTAGAGAGTGTTCGTAGGCATATCGACGAGCTCTCGAGGAAGTCATATAGCGACTTGATCGAGGGAGCACCAGACTTCGTCCTGCTCTTCATACCCAATGAGCCTGCCTACAACTTGGCGATGCAGCTCAATCCACAACTCTGGATGGATGCCTACCGCAAGCGCATTGTCTTGATCAATGGCACCAACCTAATCGCAGCCCTGCGCATGGCACAGGATATGTGGCAGCGAGATCGACAGATTAGCAATGTGGAGAACATCGTCCAAGAGGCAGGCAAGCTATACGACAAATTCGTTTCCTATACCGAGACGCTACTCGAGGCGGAGAAGAAGATGCAAGCAGCCTCGGCCTCGCTGAGCAAGGCGCGCAATCAGCTTACCGATGGTAGAGGCAACCTCGTGGGGCGCCTACAGAAGCTAAGCAAGATGGGCGTCAGGGGCAAGAAGTCACTACCAGCAGAGCTCGAGCCAGACGAGAGCGAGGAGTAGGGAAGTATGGGCAAAAGAATAGGGTGCTACCAGCGGCTGTCGCTTGGTAGCACCCTATCTCGTAGGTGGTGTCACCTAGTGGCGTAGATCCTTGAGCGCCTTTTGTAGCTCTTGTCTGGCTAGGAAGATGCGGCTCTTGACCGTTCCTAGAGGAATGTTTAGAACCTCTGCAATCTCGTTGTACTTGTAGCCAGAGAGGAACATGGAGAATGGCTCCTTGAGTACTGGGCTCAGTGCCGCAATAGCCTTCGTAATCTCCTTGATATCCATAGAGCCCTCGGGTGTATTCTCTCCGCCCTCGCTCAGTAGAGGCACATTGTAGGCATCAACATTGTAGTCGATGACGCTCTGCGAGCGCACGAGTTTGTGGTAGTTGTTGATGAATATGTTGCGCATAATGGTCAGCACCCAGCCTTTGAAATTGACATTGTCTACGAACTTATGCTGGTTTTTGAGCACCTTGAGGGTTGTATCCTGCATCAAGTCCTCTGCGTCCGCTTCGTCAGCGGTGAGAGAGCGAGCAAAACTCTTCATATAGTCTTGCATACCGAGCAGGTTCTTTTGGAATTGTGCCGATGTCATATCTATTCTTACACCTATTTTGGATCGTGAATAATTGCTTCTTGTCAAGTAAGGTTTTCCCTCACATCTCTTTAACAAAGGTAAACAAAATAGCCGATTTGTTCGATAGATGTTGTATGTTACTCCATAGACAATGATAATTGCTGGTCATTTATAGGTATTTGGGCTGCTTTGTGGGCCTCTAGGACGTCCCAAATAGGCTAAGTGCCGAGCTCAAAATGGATTGGGCCTTGGTGGTATTTGTAGATTGCCTCAGCTTGATTAACTTTGCTCCCGATTTAGAATAGTTTGAATTATTCACTTAAACGAAACATCAAAAATTATGGGACAAGCAGATGAAATAATTTGCCATTGCCTTGGCATCACTCGTGGTCAGATCGAAGAAGCCGTTCGCGAGAAGGGTCTATCTACCTTCGACGAAGTATCCGAAGCTACTGAGGCTGGTAGCGTATGCGGTAGCTGTCAGGACGACATCGAGGAGATCATCGCCGAGATTAAGGGCTAAGCATATTGCCCAGATTGGGCATACAGCAAAAGAACGAGCTATCCTCTAGGCTTATCCTAGGTGGGTAGCTCGTTTTCTGTCTATGCGTTAGGTCAAAGTGTCGTATCTTTGTCCATAATGTCTGAGTAACAAAACTTTGTTCTATGGTGTATATATATTCGATCATCTATCGCCTTGTCCTATATCCCTATTTGCTGTGGCGTGGCCGCAAGGCGCTCAGCCATACTTGGTACAGACGTCTTAGAATGACCCTGCTCGTAGAGTTTCTATTGGCTCTACTGGGCGTGCTCATTCATCGCTATATAGAGCATTCGCTCATGAGCTTCTACATGAGCATGGGTCTCTTCATTTTTTTCTCGCTTGGCTATGCTTCTGTTTTCGCCTTGTTGATCAATGGGCTAAGGCTACTAGACGAGCGCTACCTAGGCTGGTATGCTCGACTAGGCTCTAGGATCAAGCTTTGGGCGGAGCGCTTGGTTTGGCTGCTCTCTGGTGTGATCTTCTTGGGTACGATGTACTCGGGCTATCTCAATGTGGCAGACCCAGCCACCAGATACCACCGCTTAGTGATCGACCGACTGGCCAATCCTAGCATTCCCGCAGAGCATCGCCTACGCTTGGCTCTGCTGACGGATCTACATATCGGTGAGGGGATTACTCCGGGTTATGTTGAGCAGGCTGTCGATCGTACCCTAGCCGAGAAGCCAGACCTAGTGCTCATCGGAGGCGACTACATCGATCACGACCATAAGTATGCCTACACCGAGCGGGTGATGCAGGCGATGCGTCGGCTCAACCAAGCTCCGCATGGGGTCTACTACGTGCTCGGCAACCATGAGTATCGGGTAGACACGCTCGCCAATATGCGCTGGGTGGAGCAGGTTGGTGGGACGCTGCTCGTAGACTCTGTAGCTCAGCCTGCGGGTGGACTCATAAACCTCATTGGCCGTGACGACTATGTAAACCGCTCTCGTGCAATGCTCGAGCAGCTTACCCGAGGGCTCGATACGAGCCGCCCTACGATACTCCTAGAGCATACCCCCGAGGAGCTAGATAGCCTCAAAGGCGAGAGCATTGATCTAGCGCTCTATGGTCATACCCATGGCGGACAGCTCTGGCCGATGCCTCTCTTGATTTGGCTTAAATATGGGATTGTTTCAGGTACAGAACGCATCGGGCAGACCGAGGTTTGCGTGACGAGTGGTATCGGTGCAGCAGGCGCCCCCTACCGCATCGGCACACGCAGTGAGTTGGTGATCTATGACTTATACTGGTAGAGCCTATGGCTAAGAAGTCTAAATGGTACGTCGTCTGGCAAGGACACGAGCCGGGCATCTATGACACTTGGGAGGAGTGCAAGGTGCAGACGGCAGGCTATGCCGGAGCTCGCTACAAGGGTTTCGGCTCTCGGAGCGAAGCGATGCGTGCCTACGAGGAGGGTGCCGAGAGCTATGTGCGACACAACTATCTGCGTGAGGCCGATGCGCTGAGCAGTGCGCCTCCCTCATTCCGAGCTCTGGCGGTAGATGCAGCTTGCTCGGGTAACCCCGGGGTACTCGAGTACAGAGGTGTGCTGGTCGATGAGCGTCGGGAAATCTTTCATGTAGGCCCTTTCCCCAAGGGAACGAATAATATCGGCGAGTTTCTGGCTATCGTCCATGCCCTCGCTCTACTCAAGAAGCATAACCTCTCGATGCCGATCTACTCCGATAGCGTTACGGCTATCGCTTGGGTACGCAACAAGCGCTGCAAGACCCTACTGCCACGAGATGCCCAAACCGAGCATCTCCTTGGGGTAGTGGCACGTGCCGAGCAGTGGCTCAAGGAGAATACCTATCAGACACAGATCCTCAAGTGGGATACTAGTCGCTGGGGGGAGATCCCAGCCGATTTTGGCCGTAAGTAATGTCAGGGCGCCTATTCGTATTTAACCCCGGGCACGAGGAGGCACTTCGTCTTCCTCAAGGGCAGAGCTATACACCGCCCAAAGAAATTCGGCGTATGATGCTCGACCTCTCTCCTCTAATGCGGCTATTAGCCTCTACGGACGATTATATATGGCTCCCTAGTGCCGATGGCTCTGCCCAGATAGCCACACACGAGGGCGTATTGTTAGAGGATCTATCAGTTCTCCCTCCGCTACTGCTGACCCCTTGGGCACTAGAACCTCGGTTCATTGAGCAGGTCAGACGACAGGCCACGTCGCTAGGTATTCGTCTACTCGCCCCAGAGGTTAGCTCGGGGTATCTCACTCTGTCGCATAGGCGCTCAGCCACCGATTTACTTGAGTACCTCGATAAGCACTGGGCTCGAGTTGAGGAGCTGGCGCCACGATGGATCATGCCTACGGGCGAAACAGAGAGAGCGTTGCGAGAATTATTGGAGGGTTTTAGGTTGCGTCAAGGTCTTAGGGAGGTCATTGTCAAACGTCCCTATACCTCCTCTGGGCGTGGTGTGATGGCATATGATTTACCTCTGTCTGATGAGAAAATATCAAGCCTAGTGGCCGCTTGTGCCCGGGCTGGAGGGCTAAGCGTAGAGCCTCGCCTACGTCTTGTGCAGGACTGGGCGGCGGAGTACTACTACACCGAGGGCGAGGCACGCTATATTGGGCTATCCAAATTTGCGACGACGGCCACTACAGGCGCCTATACGGGCAATGAGCTACAATCCGAGCAAGCGCTTTGGGCGGAGTTGTCGCCCATTGTGGGCGAGGCGGAGCTCGAAGCTCTGGTGCATGCGCATCAGGACTTTCTCATGGTAAGACTAGGAAGAGGCTACGAGGGATATATCGGGATTGATATGTTCGTCTATCTCGACGATGCAGGTAGACAAAAGCTCCACCCCGCAGTCGAGATCAATGTGCGCTGCACGATGGGTGTGCTTGCACTCATGGCTTATGAGCATCATCTTGCTCCGAATGGTAGTGGCACGTATCAGCTCATCTACGGCAAACCGCCTACGATGCGTCAGCTCTATCAGGAGCATTTGGCTCAGAGAGATGTGTTCGTCCCGCTCACTTTCCCAAGCGAGCAGTCCGCATTCTATGCCTATATTACTAGATCTAATACAAGGTAGACAAGTCCTATAGTCTACTTGCCTTGCCCTCTAGGGCATCTGCTAGAGCGGTGAGGGTCGCCTCGGCTGGCATGGCACTTACACTCAATCCATACGCCTGTATTGTCTGGGCGGTCACCTCACCGATAGCTGCTAGAGGCACTCTAGTCGCATAGCCCTGTAAGCCGTGTAGGTTGAGCAGAGCCATGAAGTTGTGCACGGCCGATGAGGAGCAGAAAGTAATCCAATCCAACCCTTCATCAAGCAACTCCCGAAGTTCGTCTTTCGTGTAGGGTATCGGGCGGTTGTCATAGACGTGGTATTCGCTCACTTGTAGGCCTAGGCTTGCTAGCTCGTCCCTTAGCTCTCCCGAGGCCAAGGGCGATGTGGGCAAGATGGCGTGTGTCATCTGCTGCCTCATAGGGCTGTTCTTCCATGCCTCTACAAGTCCTCTGGCACTGTAGTCGGAGCTAGGCATCAGATCGGCTTGTAGGCCATAGCGAGCAAGTTCTTTGGCTGTGGCTGGGCCTACGGCAGCGATTGTGCAGTCGCCAAAGAAGCGAATGTCTTGTCCGCGAGCCTGCAATCCCTCGATGTAGTAGCGTACGCCATTGGTCGAGGTGAAGAAGATGCAAGTATTGGAGTTTGGTTTGCGAAGAGCCTCAGGGCTGAGCCAGTCGTGGCTCGGGGTAATCTCTATCGTGGGCAGGAGCGTGGTGTCGGCTCCTCGCTCCTGCAAGATCTCCACTAGACGAGAGGCTTGTGCTTGGCTACGGGTAACGAGTATGCGCTGGCCTGCCAGCGGATAACTCGAGCGCCAAGCGTAGTCTTGGGCAAAAGTGACGACGTCGCCCACGACGAATAGCCCGGGGGTGTAGTGCTCGTAGTCCAGATAGCCCTGCACAAAGCTCGAGATCGGGGCGGTGTGTAGCTGCTCGGTGGGCAGAGTGCCACGGCTGATGATGGCAGCCTCTGTGGTTGCCCTTAGACCGCTTGCTATTAGACGCTCGGCAATGATAGGCACGACACGCATACTCATATAGAAAACCAAAGTGCCGTCAAGGCGTACTAGGGCTTCCCAATCTAGCTCGGGCACACCGCCCTCTTTGCTGAAGGCGGTAATGAGTGACACCGATCGGCTCACGCCCCGATGCGTCACGGGAATGCCACAGTAGGCAGGGGCTGCTACGCCTGCGGTTACCCCGGGTACTATTTCGTAGCTCAGGCCAGCCTCTCTAAGGGCTTGCATCTCCTCGCCCCCTCGTCCGAAGACAAAAGGATCGCCCCCCTTGAGCCGTACGACGATTCCCTTGCATCGCTGGGCTACCTCTACAAGCGTCTGGTTGATTTCCTCCTGCGTCATGGCATGCCGCCCCGCTCGTTTGCCTACATAGATGCGCTCCGTATGGCTAGGCAGATGAGATAGGATGGCTGGACCAACGAGCGCATCGTAGACGACGGCCTCGGCTTGGGCAAGCAATCTGCTAGCCTTCAGGGTCAGTAGCTCGGCATCTCCTGGGCCCGCACCCACTAAATAGACTTTACCCATGGCATGGCGTATTAAGTTGCTTCAGTTCTTCGATGATTTGTGCCAGCTGTTGCTCAGCTTCGCTTTCATCGAAGCTAAGGGCTTGCCTTAGATATTGGCTACTGTCTGCCGAGGCATAGAAGGTGCGCAAGTGATACTTTGCCCCGTTGATGTGGCACACAGCACCGAGGGGTAGGGCACATCCGCCTCCTAGTTGGGATAGGATATTCCTCTCCAGTGTAACCTCCCGTGCGGTACGAGGACAGTGAATCTTATGTAGTAGCTCTGACAGATCGGCTCTATCGGCACGCTGATGTACTGCGATCGCAGCCTGCCCGGGGGCTGGTACGATGATCTCCTCGTCAATGACCTGACTGATCTCGCCCTCTAGAGCCAAGCGCCGTAGACCAGCCACTGCCATGACGATCGCATCATATTCGCCAGATTTCATCTTAGCGATACGTGTTTCGACATTCCCTCTAATTGGGCGAAACTGTAGATCAGGGCGATGAAGCCGTAGCTGCTCTACTCGGCGGCGGCTCGAGGTGCCGACGATTGCTCCCTCGGGGAGAGTAGCTAGGGTGTATGCACCGAGCAGGGCGTCTGCTGTGATCTCTCGAGGCAGGATTGCTCCGAGGCACGTGCCTGCGACTAGCTCCACGGGGAGATCCTTGAGGCTATGCACAGCCAAATCTATCTCACCAGAGAGGAGCTCTTGTTCCAGTTCTCGGGTGAATAGCCCCTTATCCCCCGAGGCGTCTAAGGCTAGTTGTAGGAATTTATCCCCCTTGGTCTTGATGATGCGTACCTCAACCTCCAGTTCTGGAGCCACCGCATTGATTGACGAACGCACTAGCTCTGTCTGATACAGAGCCAGACGGCTACCACGTGTCCCGATGACTATTTTCTTCATCTTGTTTCCTTGTTTAATATGTGTTGGAATACTGCCCTCATCGCCTCCAGATGCTTCGTCTGCCCAGTTGGTTCTGCGATCTCTCTTAGTGCGGCTATGATCGAGGTTGCGTAGGTCGTACGCAGATGTTGGTCATATTGGCTGATGAGCGTACGTTCGCTCTCGGTCAGTGTGTTGGGTAGATTAGCGAACTCACGCTCGAGGATAGCATCGGAGCTCTGCTGAATTAGGGCAATCACTTCACGTAGCTTAGATCCCTGTGTCCACTGAACGAAGTCGGCTAGGACTTCCTCCAAAATAACCTCAGCCTCACTGATGAGCTTTGCAGTATGCTCTTGCATTTCTTCTGTGCGCAGGTCGTCTATGGTGTATAGATGAGTCAGAGGCAATGTGCCGACCTGCTCGGAGATATTGCGTGGTACGGCTAGGTCAAATAACCACTGCGCTGCTTTACGTCCATGGAGATGCTCGGGGAGGATAATCGGGTTGGAGGCTGAGGTGGCTACGAAGATTGCCTCTGCCTCTAGTAGTGCAGTGCCTAGATCTCCCTCGCAGTGGATACGTAGCTCGGGGTGACGCTCAAGGAACCTCTCGGCCCTATCCCTTGTGCGGTTGTAGATGCCGACTTGACGAGCCCCAAGATGCAGGAGATGGGCTACGATCGTTTCGGCCATCTGCCCTGCACCTACGATGAGTATAGGGGCATCAAGGATATGTTTGGCTTGTGAGAGGACGAAGTCTACAGCAGCAGATCCGGCAGAGAGAGGTGTAGCCGAAATAAGATACTGCGAGCGAATGCGCTTAGCTGCCTCGAAAGCTCGGTGAAAGAGCCGAGAGAGCAGAGGCGTACTTAGGTTCTCGGAGGTCGCTAGACGGAAGGCATCTTTGACTTGTCCTAGGATTTGCGTTTCGCCGATGACCATAGACTCGAGCCCCGAAGCGAGGCGAAAGAGGTGTCGTGCCATGGCCTCGCCCCTGAGGCTAAACATCTTGCTGTGCAAGCGTGGGCTAACCTCCAAGTTGTCAAGCAAAGACTCTATTAGACGATCGGCCGAAGCTGGGCAGTTGCTCTGGCTCTCGTAGTAAATCTCTACTCTATTGCAGGTCGAGAGCACGATTGCTCCCTCAACATAGCCTGCGGCTTTCCAGTCCTCTATGAGCATAACTGCTTCGCTAGAACTAAGGGCAAAAGCCGCCCGTTCATCTATTGACGCTGTTTTGTGGTTAATCCCGATTAACCCAATCATATCTTATCTGTGCTATTATTTGTGCTTTGAGCTGTTCGTATTCTTGTCTTGCGGCCTCTGACTCCTTCCCCGTTTGTGAGATGTAGCTCGCCCTAAGCTCAGAGAGGCGTCTAAGCTGCTCCTCTCCTAGCCTAAGGCTCTGGCTAATCTCGTCACGAATGCACTGAGCTACCTCGGGAAGACGATAGTGCGTGTGGATCGCAAGGTCTAGTCCCTGCCCCGAGTGCTGTGCGGCGAACTGAATGTTTCCGCGCGTGCTCTCGCTCAGTGTGCTGGTCAGTAGCCCTATGCTAGCGGCTCGTGTGGCGATCTCTCTATCTAGTGCCTCCTGCCCTGTGGCAGCAATGACGAGCCAGTAGGGCTCGAGTGCTACCTGCGAGTTATAGTGCCCCTGCCTCCACTCGATGCCATGAGTGGGTAGTAGCTGGGCAAGTTCTGCATCTAGCTCTGGGGCGAGCACCGTACAGTGTGCCCCATGTGCTAGGAGGGTCTGCACTTTGCGCTTAGCTCCCCGACCGCCACCGACTACCAATACCTGTTTCCCTCTGGCAGGGTGAAAGAGAGCAAGCGAATAGTCGGCATCGGTATATCCCCCAGCCGACCTTCTCTGCCCAGCTAGTTTGTCATACATCAAGAGAGGCCTATCAAGGTTGGCACGAGCGAGTAGAGCATCGTCAGCGAAAACTTCGTCTGCCGAGCCGTCGGCAATAAGCTCTCCAGAGCTCATCACGAGGATGCGGCTTGCCCATTGGTATGCCAAATTCATATCGTGAGTGGAGAGCAAGATCGTCTTGCCCGAGCGATTGAGCCGATCAAGGAGCTCCATAACCCGATGCGTATAATATCGGTCTAGGGAGGCCGTTGGCTCATCAAGGAGTATAATGTCGGGGTCTGTAGCCAGTACGGCTGCCAGACTTACCCATTTTTTTTGCCCCTCACTGAGCTTGTGCGGAGGCTGATGACGAAGCTCGTGCAGGTTGTAGCAGTCGATGATGCTCTCAACCTGTGTGGCGAGCTGCTCGCCCTGCAAGCCGATGTTTTTGAGCCCGAAAGCGATCTCGTCTTGTACAGACGGGCAAAAGAGCTGATGGTTGGCATTCTGTAGCACCAGCGCAACGCTTTGGCGAAGCTGCTTCAGCCCTCTATGATTGACCTCTATGACCTGTCCTGATAGCTCAATCTGCCCCTCCTCGCATCTGAGCAGTCCGCTAGCGATGCGCATGAGTGTCGATTTGCCAGCACCATTCGCTCCGAGTAGGGCAATGCGCTCGCCATGCTTGATCTCTAAACTAATTCCTCTGAGGGCATAGTGCTCTGGGCGATAGCAGTGGCTCAGCCCTCTAAGGGCTAAGCTGATGTCTGGAGAACTGTCCGCTGGGGTGGTAGGCTCTGAGGCTCCTTCATCGTCAAAACCACGAGAGAGTAAGCCGTCATAGATCTGCTCGGCTTGGCTGTGTGCTAGGACAAAAGTCCGCGATAGGAGTATGGATAGATGTTCCAACCGAGAACGATAGCCCCCGAGATAGCCGAGCCGGCTTACTTGAGCCAACGCAATTTGCTTCGCCGTATCTTCTAATACGTATATATATCGGTAGCTGAGCTCCAGCAACTCAACAAATAGAGTTGGCACTCCTGCTATCCTAAGATCCGATGTGAGCTGATAGATCGGATTGAGCTGTGTGAGTAGGGTCATCGCCCCAAAGGCCGTGATTGCCCTAATGCTAACTAGAGCAAATAGGTCGATACTCCCTCGGCTGATGCCCCAGCCCCAAAGTGTGTAGAGCGATTCCGCACTCGCACGCTCGATTAGTAGGGGGATAGTGCCCAACAAGATGAATAGCCAAACGATGCTTATCCGTATGACTAAACGTTTCTTGGAGTAGGGCTCTACGCCTAGAGCTGCACCATAGAGCGACATTGCCACGGGGAGCAAGAGCCATACCCAAGGCACAACGAGGGCGAATACCAAAGCTCCACAAGGGACAAGTAAGCTCGGGCGCAGTAGCGTGGCGGTCTTGGCAGGGATAGCTTGAGGCATTTTGCTGATTTTTAGAATCCGTTTTGGGCTATGATGCCCCAAAATTACTCAATTTCTAGCACCTATCCTCCTGTCTTCCCGTGTCGCAATACTCCTCAAAGCCTCTAGTATCTCAGCTTTGAGGGGTGTTATCTGCGCCTAGAGCTGTGGGGGTATCTGCAGAGTGGATTAGGCGAGAGTCGAGGTAGAAGTCGAAGTTGAGGCTTAGATCGAAAGTGAGTTCGCCAATCGTGCGTGACGTCTGGATCCTGCGCTATGCCTCAGGCCCACTGTTATTTGGGTCCCATGTGACGTTGTTGTAATTACGTACACCATTGCCAATGCTCAATAAGAAGCTTCGAGATAGCACCATGCTTGCCTTGGGCGTTTGATGTCTTTGTGGGCGTATTTTGCCTGATGCTTGTGATGCCCTGTGTGCTATCGCTACATCTAGGTTACTTGATTTTAGGCTTCATTCTTCTGTGTTTGTGTTCAGAAGTGTTAATGTGTTCTTGAGGAAATTGAGGGAATATGCCAGTGGTTCGTAAAGAGTGTTGAGGTGCTTGAGGAGGATTGATGGGAAGGTTGATTGGGATTGGTGGACCAATTTCTAGAGGTATGTCCACTAATCCAAGAGGATTGATGGGAAGAAACAGCAAGAAATATGCCATAAGGGCCTAAGTTTGCTTCTAGATAGATTTTATAGTACTGGTTATTAGCGTGATGTGTTTTCGGCCTTTGGAGGGTCTGTTTTGTTAAGCTGGGGATAGGGAGCCTAAAGAAGGTTGGACGCAACCTAGAGCCTCCCAGAGGGCAAATACGGAGGATGTCACTTCCTCCCCTTGGTCCTAGCCAATCTGCTCATTGATGCTATATAAGTGTTATATTATGTAAAGGGAGTGAGGGATAGGAAGGGCTGTACCTTCGGCCTTGTATCCAAAAAATGTTGTGGGATTGGCGCTCCTCTATTCGTTTTCCGTAACTTTGCATAAATACTCAATTATATTAGGATACTTAGGTTATGAATCATCCACTACATATATATAATACGCTCACGCGTAGCAAGGAGCAGTTTGTCCCCAGCCAAGCCCCACACGTTGGGCTCTATGTCTGTGGACCCACAGTTTACGGCGATGGACATCTAGGGCATGCACGCCCTGCGATTACTTTCGATCTGCTCTTTCGCTACCTGCAGCACCTCGGCTACAAGGTGCGCTATGTGCGCAACATCACCGACGTTGGTCACCTTGAGCATGATGCCGACGAGGGCGAGGACAAGATCGCCAAGAAAGCTCGCCTAGAGCAGCTAGAGCCGATGGAGGTTGTGCAGTACTACATGACTCGCTACCACAAGGCTATGGAGCGTCTCAACGTCCTGCCGCCCAGCATCGAGCCTATGGCATCGGGGCATATCATCGAGCAGATTGAGCTGACGAAGCAGATCCTAGAGGCAGGCTTCGCCTACGAGAGTGCAGGGTCGGTGTACTTTGACGTGCGCAAGTTCGACGAGGTCTATGGCTATGGCAAGCTCAGTGGGCGCAACATCGAGGATATGCTCCACAATACACGCGAGCTCGATGGCCAAGGCGAGAAGCGCTTCCCCCTAGACTTCGCACTGTGGAAGAATGCCCAACCCGAGCACATCATGCGCTGGCCTAGCCCATGGGGTATGGGCTTCCCCGGCTGGCACTGCGAGTGTACGGCTATGGGGCGCAAGTATCTCGGCGAAACGTTTGATATCCACGGTGGAGGTATGGACCTCGTCTTCCCGCATCATGAGTGTGAAATCGCTCAAGCGGTTGCCTCGCAGCAGGGGCAGGCGATGGTGCGCTACTGGATGCACAACAATATGATCACCATCGAGGGCAAGAAGATGAGCAAGAGTGCAGGCAACTTCATCACTCTAGATGAGTTCTTCACTGGGGAGCATCAGCACTTGCAGCAGGCCTATAGCCCGATGACGATTCGCTTCTTCATCCTTGGAGCGCATTACCGCAGCACCGTAGACTTCGGCAATGATGCTCTACAAGCTGCCGAGAAGGGGCTCGCTCGCCTACTTGATGCTGCAGCTCTGCTTGATGGGCTCAAGGCCTCGGGGCAGACGACCGTATCGGTGGCAGGGCTTAGAGAGCGTTGCTACGAGGCGCTCAACGACGACCTCAATAGCCCCATGGTTATCGCCGAGCTATTCGAGGCGAGCCGTGCGATCAATAGCATCCATAGCGGTCTGGCGAGCATCACGGCCGAAGACCTAGAGGAGCTCAGGGCTACCTTCCGCCTCTTCCTCTTCGATCTGCTCGGGCTGGTAGACGAGCGACAGACAGACTCGGCCTCGCAGACGGCTTTCAGCGGTGCGGTAGACCTACTGCTACAGCTCAGAGCAACCGCCAAGAGCAACAAGGACTGGGCAACCAGCGACCGCATTCGAGATGAACTCACAGCTCTAGGCTTCGTAATCAAGGATACGAAGGACGGTGCCGAGTGGCAACTTAAATAACTCAACCTAAGAATAATGCTCCTCTCAATCATTGTCCCCGTCTACAACCGCCCCGACGAAGTGCGTGAGCTACTACATAGCCTCACGCGTCAGTTGATGCTCGACTATGAGGTCATCATCGTGGAGGACGGCTCTACGCTCAGCTGCGAGCGGGAGGTGGAGCGCTTTCGTTCGCTTCTCCCCGCAGTGCAATATCTGCGCATTCCCAACTCTGGCCCTAGCGTTGCACGCAATAGAGGGGCAGAATGTGCTAGCGGCGAGTATCTTCTCATTTTGGACTCCGATGTGGTACTCCCCTCTGGCTATCTAGAAGCCGTGCAGAGAGGTATCTATGGTACCCGTGCCGATGCTTTCGGCGGGCCAGACGCCGCTTCACCTGACTTCACACCGATGCAGCAGGCGGTAAACTATGCCATGACCTCATGGCTCACCACAGGTGGCATACGTGGCGGTAGTGCCGATGCTATGGAGCAGTTCAAGCCTCGCACCTTCAATATGGGCTGTCGCCGAGAACTCTTTCTCCGTTTGGGAGGTTTCGCCGAGGATATGCGCTACGGCGAGGATATCGACTTTAGCTTGCGATTGATTGAGGCTGGCGCTTCGGTGCGCTTATTCCCCGATGCTTTTGTCTATCACAAGCGTCGTGTAGACCTCAGTAAGTTCTTCATGCAGGTGCATCACTCGGGCATGGCACGCATCGCTCTAGAGGCACGGCATCCGGGTAGTACGAGGCTTGTACATTACTTGCCTGCCCTCTTTACGATGATCTCTGCCCTCTGCCTGCTCTCGGTAGTAGGCTGCGCGCCACTCTTGCTCTATGCACTCTTGCTCCTTGTCGATGCCAAGCAGCGCTCTGGGCGCTGGGACGTGGCAGTGCGAGCAGTCCCTGCTAGCTTCGTACAGCTCTGGGGCTACGGCTCGGGCTTCATCCGCGCGTGGGTAGACAAGCACTGGGTAGGGTAGAGTCCCTAGAGGTTTCGGGGAGCTGTAAACGGCCTTTGTAGATCGCGTTATATACTCAGGTATAAATTCAAAATTCGATTAGTATGAACTTTAGAGTATTAGTTACTCTGAGCTTGCTCCTAGTGGGGGCGAGTGTCTATGCACAGAAGTCGGGCAATGAGGTTGTCTACCTCAAAAACGGCTCGGTTATCCGAGGTACAGTACTGGAGGTTGTGCAGGGCAAGCAGGTCAAAATCCTTACTGCCGATGGGAGCATATTTGTGTACAACTCCAGCGAGGTGGAGCGTATCGTCAAGGATGCTCCACTCAATCGCAAAGCCTCTAGTGGCTATACTGAGAAGCGTGGATATATTGGCTTCTCTGCTGGTATGGCTTATAGTGGAGGTATGAGGAGCATCGGGGGCTATATTAGCCCTATTGATTTTGGCTTTCTCCTGACGCCCAATGTCGGCATAGCGGCCAAGATAGGAGCACGGGTCTATGATCTAGAAGATCAGACATTCTACGGGCAGCGCTACGATGAGGATATATCCCTAGCCTCTATGATGGTCGGTGGACTTCTGTCTCTGCCCACGAGTAAATACGATCGCTTCGAGCTGAAGCCTCTTATTGGCTTTGCACGCTATCAGCTAGAAGGAAACTGGGTGGGTCGCACCCTCTTCTCTTGGGAACTTGGAGGACAGTACCGTCGCCACTTGGGACGCACCGTGGACTTCTATACAGGCCTAGGCCTCAATCAGGTCAATGGCTTCTACGACTGGACTATCAGCTTTGGGTTTGGCTTCCGCCTACGCTAGAGGAGTAAGTGGTACACACGTAATTATTAGATTTATATGAAAGCAAATATTAGAGCGTATGCGCTAGGACTACTAGGCATCTTGGTAGCCTCTGGGATAGTAGTGGCACAAAACCCGCAACGCATCGAGCACGAAACAGAACACAAGGCTACACCACAGCCGACACAAGTACTCAAGTGGAAGGTCGCCATCGGTCGCTTCTCCAATGAGACGCAGTATGGCAAAGGGATCTTTTACGAGCGCGAAAACGACCCAATGGCCAAGCAAGCTCTCGACATCCTCTCGACTAAGCTCAGTAGCTCGGGTAAGTTTATCCTCCTAGAGCGTGGAGATCTAGACAAAATCGAGGCCGAACTCAAGACGCAAGCCTCTACGACACAGAAGATCGGGGCCGACTATCTGATCTTGGGGTCTATTACAGAGTTTGGACGTAAGACGACAGGCAAGGAGGGACTCTTTACCACCGAGAAGAGCCAGATCGTAGAGGCAGGTGTGAGCATCCGCATCGTAGATGTCGCCACGGGGCTTATTATCTACTCGGAGGAGGGTAAAGGCTCGGCCGAGACTACCTCGAAGAGTACTCTAGGCTTTGGCGGCAAGGCTGGCTACGACGCCACGCTCAGCGATAAGGCCATCTCTGGAGCGATCGATATGCTCGTAGAGAATATCATCAACAAGTGTACGGACAAGCCTTGGCGCACCTATCTGCTCAGTGTGGATGACGAGGGTGTCATCATCGCTGGTGGAGTGTCTCAGGGGTTGCGCCAGGGGGATATATTTGGGGTTTTCGCCCGAGGCAAAAAGGTCAAGAACCCGCAGACAGGTGTCGAGTTTGAGCTACCAGGCAAGCAGATTGCGACAATCAAGGTAGAAGCCACGATGGGAGAGACTACCGAGACTGAGTTCTCTATTGTAACTGTTGTGGATGGGCAGATTGACCCCACGCAATATGAGCATTACTACATCCAACAACTTTAAGAGCAGAGCTATGAAACAGAAGATAAATCTCAGATATCTAGCCCTAGGCCTATTGGTGGCTTTATCTATGATGCTTACACTTGGATCTTGTGGCTCTACCGCCTCGATCAGTGGTGGTCTGAGCGACGAAGCCTATGTCGTACTCTCGGCCAATCGCACCTATATCAACGAGACGGTCTATGTGCAAATTGATGCAGAAGAGTCTATCCCCGTGAAGGTGGTACGCGACGACAAGGCAGCTCGCACAGGCAGGCGCATTGTCCTCAAGCCTGGCAAACACCGCATTGTGGTCTTCGATAGTGCAGGTAAAGTTCTCTATAACCAGCATATCTTCGTCTCTACGCGCAACGCCAAGACGATCGTACTACCCTAGCTATACATACTAAATAATCTATACCCCAAGGGAGCTGTGTGTCAATTCATTTTGTCCGCAGCTTCACTATGGGTACAGACGGCTATTAGCCTACTATGGCACACCATTATCATTGAATATCACATTAAACTTTTTCTATATGAAGCAACCTATGCGCACACTAATGCCCTCGGCCATTTTGATCATTATACTAGGCTTATCGAGCTGTAGTACGAGCTCTAATCTCTACTCTTGGTACAACTACGAACAGGTTACCTATGCCTATACACAGAGCCAAAGCCCCGAGCGACTCTCCGATGTCGTAGAAACCTACAAGAAGATGATCGATAGACAGGTAGCCTCGCGCAAAACCCCACCTCCAGGCATCTGTGCCGAGTATGGCTATCTGCTGGTCAAGACTGGACAAAAAGAGCTAGGCCTACAGATGCTCGCCAAGGAGGTAGAGCTTTATCCCGAGAGTACCGTGTTTATTAACCGCATTATTGAGCAGCTAAAAAATAAATAACTATGTCTATAACCAACAAACTTCTGCTCCGCCTCTGCCTCACTCTGGTGAGTGCTTTCGTCCTAGTAAGCTGTGGTACGCTCTCATCTACGCGCGCCAAGCTATTCCCCAAGGTTTATAGCGAGAAACCTGCCTCAATCCTCATTATGCCTCCAATCAATGAGACCAATCACGTTGAGGCCAAAGATTACTTCTACACTTCACTGATGAAACCTCTCTCCGAACGCGGCTACTACATTTTCTCACCCTATCTGGCTATGGAGCTCCTGCAGAGTGAGAGTGCAGCCGATGCGGAGATGTTTATCGACCGTTCGCTCAAACCATTTGTACAGGTCTTCAATGCCGATGCAGCCCTATTCACGATTGTCAAGCAATGGGAGAAATCCGTTCTCTTGAATACAATCGACGTAGAGGTTCAGTTTATCTTGAAGTCTACGCGTACAGAGGAGGTTATGTTTGAGCGTCATATCGTAGCTACAGTAGATTGTGCAGTAGTGTCCGATGGCGGACTTTTGGGGATGATCGCAAACGCTGTAATTACGGCTGCCACCGAGAAGATAGTTGGGGCGCGCAAGGCCAGTGCATACGCTGTGGCAGATCTACCTCTAGGCAAGTTCTCTCCCGAATACGGCAAAGACGGTAATATGTCCGCACAAGTCAATAGATTAGAGAAGGTTGTAATCCGCTAGGGGCAACTAACATTTGCTTTAACCTATAGGCTCGTCGGGTAACTCAAGGCTAAATCGCTGCATAGACTCGCTAAGAATTTTGCAAAAAAAAGCGGTAGTTGTTTGGAGATTTGGAAAATAGTATTACCTTTGCAGTGTCTTAAAGACAACGGGGCCTATAGCTCAGCTGGTTTAGAGCATCTGCCTTACAAGCAGAGGGTCATAGGTTCGAATCCTATTGGGCCCACAAATTATAGTCGCAAGTTGATTTATTCAGCTTGCGACTTTTTCATTGTTCCCTCAGCGGTAGACGAGCATTCGGCCTCTATCGGGCGCCTGACATCGGGCATTAGTTCGTATATTTGCGTTACAAGCATTTCTGATATATGATTTTAGGAAGAGATAGGGTTGGGTTTATCACTGTTGTACTACTTGTACTACTGGGCACGGTCTCTTTGTTGGCTCAAGAAGCAGATAACGTTAAGCTCCGATTGGGTGGAGCACTTCGCTTTGGATATAAGTATGCCGCTTGGTCGGAGGACCACAAGCGAGAGGGTGGATTGCTCGTCTATGATGTCTTTCGCCTTAACCCCGAGGCGAGCTATGGCAACTTTAGCCTAACGGCGGACTATCGTTTCTATGCCACAGCCTCGGGAGGCGGTATGCTCAAGTATGGATATATGAGCTATACGCCCAACGAGCGTCATCAGGTGCAGCTAGGTCTAGTACCCGTGCCTTTCGGTGTGATGCCTTGCGCCTCCAGTAGCTTCTTATTCAACCTCAACTATCTGCTCGGTCTAGAGGACGAATCCGATATGGGGCTTCGTTATGTCTACAATTATCGTGGCTGGGAGGCTAGTGTGGCTTTCTACAAAAATGCCGATTGGTTTGGTGGCGAGGAGGCCTCGCCCTCTAGGTTTGGCTTCGATGTGGCAGGACGCAATAGAGAGGTCAATCAGCTCAATCTCTACCTGCATCGCCAGTGGGGGAATACTTGGCAGCATCAGATCGGGCTATCGAGTATGGTCGGTGGGCTGTACAATATAGATACTCAGGCTATGGGTTCGCGCTATGCTACCGCCCTACACTATACGCTAGACTATGGAGCGCTTAGCTTCAAGGCTCAGTATAGTAGATATGGTATGTATTCGAGGCCTAAGCAAGGCCTATCGACCGACTATGTGACCATGACGGCCTTCGGGGCAACTCACCCCATTGCCTCCGAAGGCGATACCTATTCGGCTGGTCTAGGCTATCGCATCCCTTTTAGGCTCCCTTGGCTGAGCGAACTGTATCTCTACAATGACTTCAGTATGATGCATAAGCGCCTAGATGGCGCACATAATACCTATCAGAATATCTTAGGTTGCCTCATTACTACGGGGCCAATCCAGACTTATGTCGATTGGGCGCTTGCCCGTAATCATCCCGATATGGGCTTAGGCAATGCCGAGGGCTTCGTCCGAGGATTGCCCAACCAGCCTTGGCAAAGCTACCTATACATCAATCTCGGCTACTACTTCTAGGCTCTTATCGTTTTGGGGAAGTGGTAGATTTGCCGTATATTTGCGCCTCATATTGTACCCGTACTCTCTGTAGAGTAGATGCGTACAGTAGAGCTGTTTGGAAAATAATTCAATCATAATAATCAACAGAAAAAGAATGGCTGTATCCATTAAGCATACCAGCGACGTCGCTGCAGTAGTGACAATCGCGGTAACGAAAGCAGACTATCAAGCAGAGGTAGAGAAGGCACTCAAAACATATCGTCAGCGTGCCGACATCCCCGGCTTCCGCAAGGGGCACGCGCCTATGGGCATGATTCAAAAGAAGTTTGGGCTAGGTGCAAAGGTTGAGGAAATCAACAAGTTCGTTGGTCGCAAGCTCTACGACTATATCAACGAGCACAAGCTCCGTGTGCTTGGAGAGCCTATGCCAAGCGAAACGGCTCCAGAGCAAGATCTAGAGAAGGGCGAAGACTTTGAGTTCGTTTTCGACCTAGCTCTCACGCCAAATATCGACGTTAAGCTCGGTAAGGACGACCATCTGCCATACTACCATATTGAGGCTACAGACGAGATGGTGTCTGCACACATCCAGCAGATGCTCAATATGCAGGGCACTCAGCAGGAGGCCGAGAGCGTAGAAGCTCGCGACATCGTACGTGGTAGACTTGTACAGCTAGAGAATGGTACTGCCAAGGATGGAGGTATCCTCGTGGAGGAAGCTCTCATTATGCCAGACTATGTCAAGGAAGAGTCTGCGAAGGCTGCTTTCATTGGTAAGACTAAAAATACGGTTGTTACATTCGAGCCTTATGCGGCCTACGAAGGCAATCAGTACGAGCTTGCTTCTTTCCTCAAGATCGACAAGGATCAGGTAGAGGCCTACAAGGGCGTGGAGTTCTCATTCGAGATCTCTTCTATCCAGCGTCACGTACCAGCAGAGCTCAACGAAGAGTTCTACGTGAAGGCATTCGGCGAAGAGGGTGATGTGAAGGACGAAGAAACACTCAAGGCTAAGATCCGCGAAGGATTCCGTGAGCAGTTCGACCCAGAGAGCGACTATAAGTTACTGCAGGACGTACGCGACCTAATTATCAAGAAGGCTGGCAAGATAGAGTACCCTGAGGCTTTGCTCAAGCGTTGGCTCAAGATCAGCAACGAGAAGCTAAGCGAAGAGGAGATCGAGAAGGAACTCCCAGCGCAGCTCGAGGGGCTAACTTACCAGATCGTTAAGGACGGCATTCTAGCTGAGAAGGAAGTAACGGTTAGTCGTGAGGAAGTTCTAGCCTTCGCTACGATTGTTGCCAAGAGCCAGTTCGCCCAGTATGGTATGAGCTCTGTACCCGACGAAGTGCTACACAACTATGCCAAGAGCCTACTTGAGAAGGAAGACACTGCTCGTAATCTGAGCGCACGTGTGCTAGACAACAAGTTCGCTGCTATCGTTAAGGGTATGGTAACGCTCGAGGAGAAGAGCGTTAGCCCAGAGGAGTTCGGTAAGCTGATCAATCCAGAGGCCTAATCGGCTACAATAATAGCTCACATAACGGGGCTGTGTCGAAGATCTTTTCGGCACAGCCCCGTTTGCTTTGAGGGTAGGCTTGATGTTTTTTGTATGTTTGCAAGGTAATTATCTATACGTAAACGAACTATTATGATCAGACCAATTAAGCTAATGCTTGCGATGAGCACGCTTGTGCTTTCTCTCGCAGCGCAGAATGGGCACAAATCGCCCACTATCGACGAGATCTTCACGGGTAAGTTCTCGGCTAGAGGTGCAGGCTATGGTATGCGCTCTACGACCGATGGGCAGCACTATACGCTTGTTTCTCAAGACGGATCGGCGATACTGCGCTACAACTTCGCCACTGGAGCACTCGTAGATACACTCTTCAGCACAGCGAAGGCTAGGGATTGTGAGTTTAAGCGTTTCGACGATTATCAGATTGCCCCTAGCGGTCACCACATACTCTTGCACACGGAGCGTGAGCACATCTACCGTCGTTCGACCAAGAGTGTCGTCTATCACTACGACGTACGACGCAATCGTGTGCAGCCACTGAGCGAAACCCAAGGCAAGGTGATGATCCCCACCTTTAGCCCCGACGGACGCATGGTTGCTTTCGTGCGTGAGGGCGATATTTTCATTAAGAAGTTCGACTACGATACCGAGGTACGTGTCACGACAGATGCCAAGCGCAATTATGTGATGAATGGTGTGACGGACTGGGTGTACGAGGAAGAGTTTAGTGTCACAAAGCTCATGAGCTGGAGCGAGGACGGCGCTTCCTTGGCTTTCGTCCGCACCGACGAGAGTGCCGTGCCAGAATACCGAATGCCTATGTACCATGGCAATCTCTATCCTACCGACTATACCTACAAATACCCCAAGGCAGGCGAGCCGAACTCTAGGGTAAGCGTACATCTCTACGACGTCGCCGATCGCAAGCTCAAGCACATTCCGCTCAAGGAGGAGGACAGTTACTACATTCCTCGCATCGACTTCGTGGGGCGTGGCGGTAATCTGGCCGTGATGACGCTCAATCGCCGTCAAAATCACTTCAAGATGTTCTACGTCAACTACAAGACTATGATCCCTAAGCTCGTTTTCGATGAGCGAAGTGAGAGCTATGTCGATAGCGAAAACATACAAACGTTGGAGTTTGTCCCCCAAGGTTTTGCTTATACGAGTGAGCGAAGTGGCTATGCGCACCTCTACCTCTTTGGCGACAATGGGCAGGTTATTCGTCCGCTTACCTCAGGTCAATGGGACGTTACTGCCTTCTACGGGCTAGATGAACAGGGCAATGCCTATTACCAAGCAGCCGACGAGCACCCAAGCCAGAGAGCGATCTATCGGGTCGATGCCAAGGGGAAGCGTACTCGTCTAGGGGCAGGTAGAGGTACGAACAAGGCGATCTTCTCTACTAGCTTCGACTACTTCATCAATAGCTACGCCTCGCTCGCCTCTCCTACGGTGACCGAGGTCTACCGCAGCAGGGACAACAAGAGCCTACGTACCCTAGAGGACAATGCAGCCCTGCGCAAAAACCTCTCCAAGTATAGCTTTGCACAGAAAGAACTAACGAACATTAGCCTAGCCGATGGCGTAGAGCTCAATGCGTGGATGCTCAAACCTCACAACTTCGATGCTAACAAAAAGTACCCCGTACTGATGATTCAGTACAGCGGGCCTAATTCGCAGCTTGTGCTAGACGACTACCGCTTCGGCTGGGAGTACTATTTGGCCAGCCAAGGCTACATCGTAGTTTGTGCAGACGGGCGAGGCACGGGAGCAAGAGGCGAGGCTTGGCGCAAGGGGACGTACCTCAAGCTCGGTGTGCAGGAGAGTGCCGACCAGATAGCAGCCGCTAAGGCTCTAGGTAAGCTCCCATACGTAGATGCTAAGCGTATAGGTATTTGGGGCTGGAGCTTCGGCGGATATAATACGCTGATGAGCCTCTGCCATGGCAAAGGTACGTTTAAGCTCGGCATTGCCGTAGCACCAGTAACCGACTGGAAGTACTACGATACGATCTACACGGAGCGATTTATGCGTACACCGCAAGAAAACCCCGATGGCTACCGCAAGAGCAGCGTTCTAGAGGTGGCCGATAAGCTACAAGGCAAGCTCCTGATCATACACGGCAGTGCGGACGACAATGTGCACGTGCAGAATACGATGGATCTGACCACTCGCCTCGTAGAGGCTGGGATCCCCTTCGATATGGCTATCTATACGGACAAAGATCATGGCATCAGAGGAGGCAAAACTTCTCAGCATATCTATGGCAAGATGGCTCGCTACGTCATCGAGCATCTTTAGTTGAGCCTCGAGGTTCTAGAATTAGCCGAAAAAGGGCTGCGCTAAATTTATTTGGCGCAGCCCTTTTTCGGTCTAATCGGCTCATCTGAGTGCTTCGTTTGTCTACTTTAGTGTTAAGAAGTGTTGGGATATTTCTGAAGGCTTTGGTGAAATTCATGGCCGGTTTGTAAAGACCGCTTGGGCTGGTAAGCAAAATTGATGGGAAGAATGATTTGGATTGGTGGGCTAATGCCCCCCGATGTGCCCACTAATTTCTAGAGATTGATGGGGAGAAATGCCAAGAAATGTACTACGACTCTATTTAATTGCTCTATTTTTATGGTTATTCTTTTGTTTATTAGTGTTTTATGATTATTGCGTTTAGAGTGGTTATTTATGTCTAGCTAAGGGAGGGAGCCCAAGCAAGAGAGGACGCAGCCTAGAGCCTGCTAGGAGGCAAATACGAGGTCTGCCACTTCTAGCCCTAGGGCGGATACGATTGCCCGTAAATATGCCAAAGTGTAGTCAGAGTTGCAAATTTTTGTTTTCGACAAGGGGAGGGCATTTCGCCTCGTAGAGAGAGGGAGTTTGGGGCAGGGGAAATATAAATAACTTTGCCTTAAATTGTTTCACCTTAATAACAAGATTGTATGGCGAAGATATTAGTCGGATTTAATACCGTAGACGAAGGGTTTGAACGCCTATGCGCTCAGCATACAGTTATTCGTCCGCAAACCAATAAGGATCTTAGAACGGAAGAGCTGATGGAGCTCATCGAGGATTGTGATATACTCTGCTCGACAATCACTCATGCAGTGACCGGAGAGCTGATGGCACGAGGTAAGAAGCTCAAGCTCGTGGCGAACTATGCCGTCGGATACAATAACATAGATATAGACTATGCTCGGGTACACGGCATCGCTGTAACCAACACGCCTCGTTCGGTTGTGGCACCTACCGCAGAGCTAGCCATGGCACTCCTATTGAGCTGTACTAGGCGGACTGCAGAGCTAGACCGCCGCATTCGAGAGGTTGGTGGTAAGCTGCGCCTCCCTAGGCTTGAGATGCTAGGCACCAACCTCTATGGTAAGACTATCGGGATCGTCGGCTATGGCAATATCGGAGCTGCTGTGGCGAAGCGTTGCTTGGCGTTTGGCCTTCGGGTGCTCTACTATAAGCGCACTAGGCTCGCTCCAGAGCTAGAGGCAGCCCAGCAGATTGAGTACCGACCTCTAGAGGATTTGCTCCGTGAGAGCGATATTGTTTCGCTACATACACCCTACACTCTAGCCTCGCATCATCAGATTGGCGAGCGTGAGCTGGCGCTGATGAAGCAAGGGAGCATACTGATTAATACGGCTCGGGGTTCTATTGTGGACGAGGATGCTCTGATTGCTGCCCTCAAATCGGGGCATTTGGCTACTGCCGGGCTAGATGTCTTTGAGGACAAAGATGTTCCTCGCCCCGGACTACTTGAGCTACCACAAGTCGTGATGACCCCACACGTCGGCACCAAGACCTATGAGGCATGGCGGTCGATGGTCGATGAGCTGGTGGACAATGTGCTCGGCTTCCTCGACGGCTCACCTAATATCAGCCGCATTGTTTAGCCTTGGGGGCGTCATCATATTGTGATCGAGGAGTGGCTTTGATGAGGCTTTTCAGGTGTCCTTCGCTGCTGGCCTCGACTCTATAGGTTGGCACACTCTGCTTTGTCCTGTTTTCAGTGCCTTGTGCTTTGGATACTTTGGAGTGTCTTGGAGGAGGAGAGTCCAAAATTAACTATCCTCTAAGACACTCTTCGCAGTATCATGCTATCCCTATCACGTCTGCCCCATGGTCGATAGATCTATGTGTTGGTAGCTCATTTGAAAACAATAAAATATATCGTTCTTTGGATTGGGTATTTTTATATTTATTTAGTATCTTTGTGGGCGGATAACTTAACGAGAATATTCATCCATTATTCAAGACTAATATGCATATTGTAAAGATTGTAGGTCGAGAAATCCTCGACTCTCGCGGTAACCCTACCGTAGAGGTAGATGTACATCTAGCTTGTGGTATCATCGGTCGTGCCGCTGTACCAAGCGGTGCTTCGACTGGTGAAAATGAGGCGCTTGAGCTTCGTGACGGAGATAAGGGTCGCTACCTAGGTAAGGGCGTACTCAAGGCTGTAGAAAACATCAACAACGAGATTGCCCCTGCTCTCTATGGTATGAGCACTCTAGAGCAGCGTGCTATCGACATGAAGATGCTTGAGCTAGACGGTACTAAGACTAAGAGCAGACTAGGTGCCAACGCTATCCTCGGTGTATCTCTCGCTGTGGCTAAGGCTGCTGCTGCTTACCTCGATATGCCTCTGTATCGCTACATCGGTGGCACCAACACTTACGTGCTACCTGTACCTATGATGAACATCATCAACGGTGGTTCTCACTCAGATGCTCCTATCGCATTCCAAGAGTTTATGATCCGTCCCGTAGGTGCTACCAGTTTCCGTGAAGCACTCCGTATGGGTGCCGAGGTATTCCACGCCCTCAAGAGCATTCTCAAGGGTAAGGGTTACAGCACGGCAGTAGGTGACGAAGGTGGTTTCGCTCCCAACTTCGCTGGCGGTACAGACGAAGCTCTAGAGACTATCCTCGCTGCTATCGAGAAGGCTGGCTACAAGGCTGGTTCAGACATTACGATTGCTATGGACTGCGCTTCTAGCGAGTTCTTCAAGGATGGTATCTACGACTACAGCAAGTTCGAGGGTCCTAACGGTGCTAAGCGCACGATCGACGAGCAGGTTGAGTTCCTCGCCTCTCTCGTAGAGAAGTACCCAATTGACTCTATCGAAGACGGTATGGGTGAAAACGACTGGGAAGGTTGGAAGAAGCTTACAGCTAAGATCGGTAGCAAGATCCAGCTCGTGGGTGACGACCTGTTCGTAACCAACGTAGAGTACCTACGCCGTGGTATCGCCGAGGACTGCGCTAACTCAATCCTCATCAAGGTTAATCAGATCGGTACACTCACCGAAACACTTGATGCTATCGAGATGGCTCACCGTCATGGCTTCACGAGCGTAACATCTCACCGCTCAGGCGAAACTGAAGATGCTACGATTGCAGACATCGCCGTAGCTACAAACTCTGGCCAGATCAAGACTGGCTCACTCTCACGCACAGACCGTATGGCTAAGTATAACCAGCTACTCCGTATCGAGGAGGAACTTGGCGCACTAGCTCAGTACGGCATCAAGCGTGTGAAGTAGATCGCCCCTCGGGCACATAACACAGTGACTTGAAAAGACTCCCAAGAGGCTGCCTCTACACGAGGTTGGGCTCTTGGGAGTTGAGCTTTGGAGGTACACCACGAGGCGTAGGGCAATTATAGATGGAGCTGATTTAGGTATTATATCTGTCTGTTGGTTGCCAGTAGGGGAGGTGCTACCTTTGCATCATCAAAGAAACAAAACAAACTAAACAAAGAAGTATTATGAACAAGGTATTGTCAATCACAGGGCTAGATGCTGCCAAGCTCGCCCCAGTAGTTAAGGGTCTGGAAACGCTGCTTGCTACATTCCAAGTATATTACACCAATCTGCGTGGCTATCACTGGCACGTTCGTGGTCCACAGTTCTTCGTTCTGCACGAGCAGTTCGAGAAGATGTACGACGATGTAGCCGAGAAGGTAGACGAGCTAGCAGAGCGTCTGCTCCAGCTGGACGTGCAGCCCGAGAATCGCTTCAGCGTACTCGTAGGCCAGAGCAAGATCAAGGAAACGACTCTGCTGTCTAAGCAAGAAGAGATCCTCCCAGAGATTGTAGACAACTATAAGACCCTCATCGCTCTAGAGCGTGAAGTCCTAGAGGCTGCTAGCGAAGCAGGCGACGAGGTAACGGTTGCCCTCCTTGGTGACTTCCTCTCTGAGCAAGAGAAGAGCGCTTGGATGTTTGCTGCTTACCTAGGCTAATCAAAACAAACGACTATATATAAGCACTTCGCCCCGTGATCCATTTGAGATTACGGGGCGAAGTTTTTTTGTGTCTAGTCGGCTGCAATAGCCGTCGTCTACGGGGGGCTATTACAGGCCCATCTGTTCTTTCGTCGATAGCATACCGCAGGCCGCCGAGATGTCTTCGCCTCGAGAAGTGCGGATCGTCGTTACATAGCCCGCACGCTCTAGCTGAGTCTTGAAGGCCTCCATGCGCTCACGTGTCGTAGGGCGTAGGGGGACGTTCGGGATTTGGTGGAAGGGGATTAGGTTGATGCGACAGGGAATACCTCTGAGAATGCGTGCCAGCTCGGCAGCATGCTTGGGACTATCATTGCGATCGTCGAAGACGATGTACTCAAATGATACACGCCTCTGGCCAGAAAAGTCGTACTGACGAATCAGATCGAGCGTTTCGCTTAGCGTCATGCCCTGCTCGGCTGGCATAATCTCTAGTCGGCCCTCGTGGAATGGGTTATGCAAGCTAACGGCTAGATGGCACGTCGTCTCACGAAGGAAGCGCTCTAGTCCCTTGCGTACGCCCACAGTCGATAGGGTTAGTCGCTTGGGGCTCCAAGCCAGTCCCCAGTCTTGCGTCATCACTCGTATTGACTTCATCACTTGCTCCACGTTGTCTAGCGGCTCGCCCATACCCATATAGACGATATTGGTGAGTTGCTCCGACTCCTCGACTGAGAGTACTTGGTTGATAATCTCTCTCACGGGGAGATGTCCACGGAAGCCTTGCTTGCCCGTCATGCAGAAGAGGCAATTCATCTTACAGCCGACCTGCGAGGAGATACAGAGTGTCGCCCGATCTCCGTCTGGAATGAAGACCGACTCTACCAGACCTCCGGTAGCGACCTTGAAAAGATACTTGCGAGTGCCGTCTACCGAGAGCTGCGAAGTCACGGGGGCGCTACGCCCTACGACGAAGTGCTCGGCCATTAGCTCACGATTGGCCTTGGAGATATTCGTCATCTCTTCGATGCTTGTTGCCCGCTTTTTGTAGAGCCAGTCCGCCACTTGTTTGCCTGTGAAGCGGGGCATTCCGAGTGCGGTGAGCGCAGAGGTTAGCTCCTCGAGCGACATGCCCAGCAGGGTTTGTTTGCTTGTATTATTGTCCGTCATTGAGTTATAAATCATTTGTACAAGCAACCCGAGCCACCTGCCTAATGTTTGGCAGTCGGCTCGGGTTGTTGGTTGTGTAGGGTTTCGTATGCCCTAGTAGAAGCGAGCTCTGTTGTCCTCTACCTTGAGGCTCTGCAAGAGCTGTGAGAAGGCACGATAGCTGAACTGGCGGCCTAGGTCTGCCTCCTGCTGACGGCTCTGTGCCTGAGCTGCTGTGGCATCTGCTGGCTGCTGGCTCAATGGCTGAACGACCATTACCTCGCTGCCTGCTACGAATGGCTTAGACACCATATTGAGCGCAGTCGTCATCGTCTTACCGTTGAAGGCTGCACCCTCGGAGCCACGCACCACGTAGCTAACCCCCACGAGCGTATCTACCTGCGTATTGAGCTCGGTAGCGTAAGCATCGAGTGAGGCGAGTGCCTTGGACTCGAGCGACTTGGCAAGCGCTTCGGTGCGCTTCTCCATCTCTACACGAGCAGCAATCTGCTCGCGTACTAGGGATAGGGGAGCGAAACCAGCAGGCAAGTGCTTATCTAGAGCGGCTACTACGAGGTAGTCGGAGCCACAGCGGTACACCTTGTCTGCGATCTCACCGTCCTTGGCATTCATCGCCCAAGTGATTACGGGGCGAGAGCTTGGGATAGCTCCTAGCTGAGGCGACTGGGTAGATACGGCCATGGCGCGAGATATTTCGAAGCCTTCCTTCTCGGCCTTCTCTGCCATTTGGTCGAATGTGCCACCTTCGCCGAGGATCTTATTCAGCGCAGCGTAGCGTTCGTTGTAGGTCTTATCCGAGAATAGAGCAGGGATAGATATAGTGGCTACCTGATACTTCTCTACAGCTGGCTTCACATTCACGGCCTTGACGAACATCTTGTTCATGCCGGGGCGCTCAAGCGTGATCACTGAGCCGAAAGGAGCCTTGTAGAGTGTGTCGAGAGAGAACTGAGCTAGCGTAAACTCTGTGAAGGTGCTGTCCGTCATACCATACTGGTTGGGCACCATGAGCAGACCGCCGTCGGCTGCAGTCCTTGGGTCTGAGCTGTGCTTCTTGGCTAGCTCAGCGAAGTCTGCGCCAGAGTTGAGCAGTGCCAATAGGCTGTCGCTCTTGGCCATCCCTGCGCTATCGAGCGTGAGGATACGTACCCCGATAGACTCTGCGCTGGTCTTCTTGTCGATGAGCTTAACGAGGTTGTAGCGGTCGCTCACTAGACGTGGCTGATTGACAGCGCCAATCTCCGACGTCTTGATGAAGGTTGCATCATCTGTGCCTAGACCCATCTGGTCAAGTTCGGCAGCGGTGAGGTACACCTTGCTAGAGAATTTCTCGTTGTAGTTGCGGATAGCTTCCTCAACCTGCGTGAGCGTAGCAGACTCGCGTAGCTCGGTGTAGGCCTTCTGCATATCGGCTTCGGCGGCTGCATAGTCATCGGCTGAGGGGAGTACCTGCATGCTGATGTAGCTTACCTCGGCGTTGGGGTAAGGCATGCGGAAGAAGTTCTTGTGCTCCTCGTAGTACTTCTTGATCTCTGCATCGGTAGCACGCTGTGTGCTGTCCGAGATCATACCTGCGGTGGTGCGCACGAGAGCTACTGTGCGGCTACCGGAGCCTTGGGCGATCTCCTCGTCGAGTTTGGTAATCTTGTAGCTGCGGCTAAGCAGTGCAGAGAATTTCTCTTGCAGACGGCTATTGACGATAGAGCGGTGTACACCCTGCAACTGAGCACGTAGGCGAGCCTGATGCTCGGCTGGTAGGTTGCCTAGGTTCTTGTCGCTCATCTGCATGATGAGATCATCGACAGACTTCTTGTCCTCGGGGTTGATGCCGAACTGGGAGAAGAACTGACGTGCGATAGGAGAAGTGCTGACGCCTTGACCGCTCAAGAGAGCGTAGAGCTCGTCGTTGGTTACCTTGAGGCCAAGCTCCTCGGCTAGCTTAGTGATAGCATAGTCGGTGATGTACTCCTGCGAGAGCTGATTGTTGATCATCAGCCTCTGTTCGTCGCTCAGGCGTTGCTGTGAGCGTGCCTCCATCTGCTCCTGCATCATCTGCAGACGAGCATCGTAGTCCATGATTGATACTTCCTGTCCGTCAATAGACAAGGCCACCTGTTGGGTCTTTTGTAGCCACGGCGTGCATGAGCGCATACCGTCACCGAGGAGGAATGCTGCAAGCGCAACACCAATCCCTCCGACCAAGAGGCCAGCATTGTTTCTGATCTTCTCTAATACTGCCATTTGAGATACTATATAGTTTGTTTTGTTATTAGCTATAATAATTGCGTCGCAAAGATACAAACAGTAAGTGATATAGGCTTATAATTGTCGCTAAAATGTTGATGTGTCGCTCTATTTCTGCTAGATCTTATCCCAATCTTATGCGCAAATAAGACGAGTGTGCCGCAATCATGGTTGTTGATCATGGGGTGAATGCGGGGAGTTAAGGGGTAAAATCTCGATCTCTCCCGCCCTCGATACCCTAAGCTAGATGAGAAATGAGCATAATCCCTTTCAATATGTACTGCTTGGTGTGGCGATATTGCCCGTGGCATTGCTGCAAGCTAAAACCAATTGCCCCTCGGCTAGTATGTTTCGTGTGCCTCGGGCTCATCTGAAACAAGGCTCGTTTGTCTACTTTTGTGTTAAGGTATGCAAAGGGGTTGCTTAGATATTTTATGAGACCGTTGCACGGCATTTTGCCTGTTTTCGGTTAGAAACATTGTATATATCTCTGATTATTACTATCTTTAATATGTAATTAACTGTATTGACAT
>NZ_JRAR01000010.1:0-208 GCF_000768935.1 Porphyromonas sp. COT-290 OH860
AAGCTATGGCGTACAATCTCAAACGTATGCCAGGGCTGCTTGTGCTTGAAGGTGTCAAATAACCGTAAAATCCCCATCCCTGAGGGAAATTTCCCTCAAGGATGGGGATAGGGGGATAGTATTCAAGGCTCCCAAAGCGGCTCAAACACTCAAAAAACACCGAGAAAGATACAAGAACCTTTGAGCGGCGCATTGCGCAATAGTCTCC